>CAYSNA010000165.1:0-11012 GCA_964432185.1 uncultured Cytophagia bacterium | reverse complement strand
GTCTTTACGCAGGGCACCAAAGAAAGGGTATATTTTCCGGTGGCGCACGCCGAAGGAAAATTTGTGCCGCGGAACAATGAGGTCTTGCAATCGTTGAAAGAAAACGGTCAGATTGTCTTCCAGTACACCACACCGGACGGCGGAGAGCCCGTGTATCCACAAAATCCGAACGGTTCGGAGGAGAACATCGCCGGTATTTGCGATCCGACCGGCCGTATTCTCGGTTTGATGCCGCACCCGGAACGACATCTTGATCCGACAAATCATCCCCAATGGACGAGACACGGATTGGCTGATGAAGCCGACGGTGTCAGCATCTTTAGAAATGCAGTTGACTATTTTGATTGATGAACATTATGTTGCACAATGACGATATTTCTCACATTTTAAAGAGCTGGTCCTTCAACGAACATGATGTCACAGTTCGATTGATTTCCGGTGATGACGGACGGCAAAAATTGCAAATGCGCGTCGACCTCGGCATTTTGCAAATGGAATTGGATGGTCGTCCTGATGGAAAACGTCCACGTAATAAAGAATCCTATCTCGTCTATTTTGAAGAAAAAGCCGCTCTTCGCGATGATTCTTCAACATTCGCCCTCTCACCCATGGATTGCTTTAAACTGCAGCAGGAAGCAATTCAATATTATCATCGCTATCTGGCATTGATGAAGCTCAAGGATTATTTTCGTGTGTCGCGCGATACACTGCGTAATTTGCGAGTGTTTGATTTTGTCGAAAAGTATGCGGATAATGATGAGATCATCTGGCAGTTCATTCAGCATCGTCCATATGTCATTATGATGAACACGCGCGCCAACGCGTCCATCGAACTGGAAAAATCACGTTATGATCAGGCGATCGGACTGATTCAACACGCCATTAGCAGAATTGAAGATTATTATGAAAAATGGCAGGATCGATTCGGACATGACTCGCCCGAGCTGGAATTTCTCATCTACTGGATGGATGAAATTGAAGAGCAAAAACCCTTGTCCGAGGAAGAACAGTTGCTAGAAGAATTGGACAAGGCCGTGCGCGACGAGAATTATGAAAAGGCGGCTGAGATCCGGGACCGGTTAGCCGATCTTTAAACGCGTGGATAAACCTGACCATTATATACAAAGAGGCGGTTATGCAAAGTGGAAAAAAAGTCGCAATTCTTTTAGGTCCGCAGTTTCATGATGAAGAGGCTACCATTCCGCGTGATTTTTTACAGGCGCGCGGCGTCCAGGTTGATCTCATCGGTCTGGATGCTTCTGAACTGACCGGAAAATATGGACGAATCACGCTGTCGCCGGATAAAACGATCGATGCCGTGAGTGCGGCGGATTATGACGGGCTGCTGATTCCTGGTGGCGGTGCTCCCGAACGGATTCGCATCAATGAAACGGCGCTCGAGTTCGTCAAAGAATTTTGGGCCACCGGACGGCCCGTCGGCGCCATCTGCCACGGCCCGCAAGTGTTGATCTCGGCCAAAGTGTTGGAAGGCGTGACGCTCACCTGCTTCATCGGTATTCGTGATGATGTGCAAAATGTCGGCGCTACGTTTGTCGATCAAAAAGTGTGTGTGGATGGGCAGCTCATTTCTTCACGCACTCCGAACGATTTGCCGGCATTTAATGAGGCCTTTGCCAAAGCGCTCGACGGCGATACCGTCAGCGACGAAGAAAAAGAATTGTCGCCGCTGGAAGCGTTGCAGGTCGCAGCCAGCCGTGAAAAAGGCGCGCAGGATTTTTATAGCGAAATGGCTGCCGTCGCAAAAGAGCAAGCCGTGCAAAACAAATTTAAATATCTTTCTGCGATTGAAGAGGGACATTTTTTGCAATTGTCGGATCTGTACAAACAGCTTTGTGGTGAAGAGCCGACGGTTGACATCAAACAGAATGAACTTGGCAAGCATCGCGTTTCGCCCGACATCACATCGCAAGAGGCGGTGGATTTAGCCATCTGGGCGGAAGAAAAGGCATATGAATTCTATCGCCACGCGGCGAGCAAATCCAAAAGTGATAAAATTAAAGAGATGTTTGAATACCTCGCGGCTGAAGAACTGGAGCATAAACGCCTCTTCCTTGTTGATAAAGCGGCAGCTCAAGGCGGACAAGGTCATTTTCAATGGGCCACGCATTTTGATATACCGCCCGGCATGGATGATCTCTGGTAAAAAATCGCAACTTGAATATAAATGTCACGTACACAGCCTTGTTACTCCCGGCGTCCAATGTGAGTAATGAACCTTGAACAAATCCCTGGAGGGATGCTATGAAAAAGATTGTTGTTGTCCTGTTTGCCGTAGTTCTTTTGGCTTTTCCGCTTGCCGCACAAATTGCTGATGGCGGCTTGTCGACCATGGGGTCGAATAGTAATATTTTATATGGGGGCATCGGTCTGACGACCATCAGTTCCGATGCCGGCACCGAGACCTATTTTAATGTCCACATGCGCCCTGAACTGGCATTTGGCAAACTTGGCGTCGGTCTCAATATCAACCTGTTATTTAATTCAAAAACGGGAGAAATCCGCAAGGAAGATTGGGATAAACCCGAGGCCTGGTTGCAGCAAATCCGTTACGTGCGCTGGGGCCGCAAGTTTGATCCGGTTTACATCAAAGCCGGAACGCTGGACGCCGCACGCATTGGTCACGGCACGATCATGAATTACTACTCGAACGCCGCCTCGTGGGATAATCGAAAATTTGGCGCGGCACTCGATCTCGACTTTGGCATGTTTGGCTTTGAAAGCTTGACCAGCAATTTTGCCCGGGCGGAGGTACTCGCCGGTCGTGCCTATGTTCGTCCGCTGCGCAACGCTCTTCCCATTCCCATTTTGAAAAACTTTACCGTTGGCGGCACTTATGCCCAGGATTTTGATCCGGATGCCAGCTCCGGGACTGATGATCAAGTTTCCGTTTACGGTTTAGATGCCGAATTGCCGGTGATCAAAAACAGCACATTTGGCCTCTATCTCTATTATGATTGGAATCAAATTGCCGGTTATTCCGGTCTTCTCGACAAGTCCAAAACATTTGGTTCAGGCCAGTTCGCTGGTATTGCCGCGGATATTGGCAGTATTATGGGTCTTGCGGAATTTCACGCCAAGTTTGAACGTCGCTGGTTGGGTAAAGAGTACATGCCCGCCTTCTTTAATGCCTTTTACGAAGTGCAACGTTACCAGGAAGGCGCGGTCCGTAAAACCGATATGCTGCTCGGTGTGACCGAGAAAACCACCGGATGGTTTGGCGAGTTCTGGGGTAAAGTACTTGACGACAAAGTCCAGGTGCTGGGTATGTACACATTTCTGGATGACATCGACGACAGCGGCGCCATGCACTTTGAACTCGATGCGCCGGAAATGGTGCCGGTGCTGGCCATGCACGCCACGTACGACAAGGTTGGCATTAACACGATTGGAGACGTGTTCACGCTCGACAACCAGAGTATCGCGCGCGTTGGCGTAGGCTACAAAATCAATCCATTCATGATCATGTATCTCGATTACATCTGGACGTTTGAAGAGACCGAGCCCGGCAGCAACGTTTATCAGCCGCAGGAACGTTTTGAGCCGAAACTGGTTCTCACATACAGATTCTAAAAAATGCAAGAAATTAGGGGACATGTGGGCCGGCGCATTCAGCGACTGGCCCATTCTTTTTTTAAGGCCTGCATAGATTTTGTCTATCCGCCGTTTTGCCTTTTATGTAAAAAACGACTCGGCCGTGATGACCGTTTTGTTTGTTCTGCCTGTTGGGATTTTACCGTTCTTTCAACACCAAAATTACCCGTTCAGCAATTGGATGTTTTGCAGCACACGACGGCATATTTTGAGTGCTCCATTGCTATTTACGAATTCTCCGAAACGATCCAGGATTTGATTCACATTATGAAATATAAAAATCTGCCCGGAATCTGCTCGCGCTTTGGCAACGATCTTGGCCGCCTGTGTGCTGATCATCATCTGCTGGATACAGTTGATCTAATCTCGCCCGTTCCCTTGCATGCGCTTCGGTTTCGTGAGCGCGGCTACAACCAGGCTGGCCTCATGGCGCAGGAGATCGGCAAACTCGGTGCTATTCCTGTTGATCCAACCTTGTTGAAACGCATTCGTTACACCAATCAGCAGGCCAAGTTCAACAAAGAGGAGCGAGCCGACAATGTTCGAGATGCTTTTGCGTTAAGAAAAAATGTATCGGTCGACGATAAAAGTATCGCACTTGTGGATGATGTGTTGACAACCGGCAGTACGATGAACGAATGCGCTAAAATCCTTAAAAAGCACGGGGCAAAAGAAGTTGTGACGATCACAATTGTGCGAATTTAACCGGCAAATTTTTCATATAGCTTGACTTTTTTGGTAAATTTCCTTATACTTACGAGTTTCTTTTTTTCGCCTATTCACGTTCGATTTTGCATCGAGCGTTTTTAGCTTAATTTTAATATATGTTTTAACTCATAAAATTTGGAGATTGAGATGTCAATTAAAGTTGGAATTAATGGTTTTGGTCGAATTGGGCGATTGGTATTTCGCGCTGGTATTAATAATCCGGATATTGAATTTGTCGGTATTAATGATCCGTTTATTGATCCCGACTATATGGTTTATATGACCAAATATGATTCTGTACATGGTCAATTTAAAGGCGATATTTCTGCAAAAGATGGCAAGCTGGTTGTGAATGGCAAAGAAATCGCCGTTTTTGATAAAATGAATCCCGAAGAAATTCCGTGGGGACAAGTTGGCGCTGATTATGTTGTCGAAGCCACAGGTGTATTCACGGTCACAGATAAAGCCCAGGCCCACTTGAAGGCCGGCGCTAAAAAAGTTGTCATCTCCGCGCCGTCAAAAGATGCTCCGATGTTTGTTATGGGTGTGAATAATGAAAAATACTCCCCGGACATGAACATTGTATCAAATGCTTCCTGTACAACCAACTGTCTTGCTCCGGTTGCCAAGGTGTTGAATGATAAATTCGGTATTCTCGAAGGTTTGATGACAACCGTACATGCTACAACCGCGACGCAAAAAACTGTCGATGGTCCGTCGAAAAAAGATTGGCGTGGTGGCCGAGCAGCTGCCGGTAATATCATCCCCTCCAGCACAGGCGCTGCCAAAGCTGTGGGTAAGGTAATTCCGGAACTGGACGGCAAACTCACGGGTATGGCGTTCCGCGTTCCGACGTTGAATGTGTCTGTTGTTGATTTGACCTGCCGTCTGGAAAAAGCAGCATCCTACGAAGACATCAAAGCAGCGATGAAAGAAGCGTCCGAAGGCCCACTGAAGGGTATTCTCGGTTACACCGAAGACGCGGTCGTTTCTTCCGATTTTGTTGGCGAATCCTGTACCTCAGTTTTTGACGCCGGCGCCGGTATTTCCTTGAACGATAATTTTGCCAAGGTTGTCTCCTGGTATGATAACGAATGGGGCTACTCCTGCAAAGTCCTGGATCTGATCCAGTACATGGACAGCGTCGCCTAAGCTGTAAATAGTGTTTTGGCGGCCATCTGTTTTGAAAGCGTGGCCGCCGTATTTTTTGACGGAACTTTTGTTGCAGACATATGTTGAATGTCTGTAGCATTCACTTTGGAATTGGATTGTTGCCATAATGCGAAAACGAATTATAGCTGGAAACTGGAAAATGAACACCAACGTCGGCGAGGCTGTCGAGCTGGCTGAAGCGGTCAAAGCCCAGTACGACAATTTTGATGTCGACGTTGTATTATGTGCCCCGTATACGAATCTGTACGCTGTGCATCAGGTCATTCAGGATGCGCCGATCGGACTTGGAGCGCAAGATTTGTTTTGGGAAGACAGCGGCGCCTATACCGGACAAATTTCCGCCGGAATGTTGACTGCTGTTGGTTGTAATTATGTCATTATTGGTCACTCGGAACGCCGTCAATTTTTTGGCGAAACCGATGAGACCGTTAATAAAAAAATCAAAAAAGCGTTGGCGAGCCAGTTGGTTCCTATCGTCTGTGTTGGCGAGTTGCTGGAAGAACGCGAAGCCAATCAAACCGAAACGGTTGTCGAAACTCAAGTTAACGGCGCATTGGCCGGCTTGACCAAAGAAGATGCGGCAAAATTGGTCATTGCCTACGAACCGGTCTGGGCCATCGGTACAGGAAAAGTGGCAACACCGGAGCAGGCTCAGGATGTGCATAAATTTATCCGAGATTTGCTGGCCAAGCTGTACGATCAGGAACTTGCTGATGGTATTCGAATTCAATACGGCGGCAGCATGAAACCGGATAACGCCGCGGAATTGCTGGCACAGCCGGATATCGACGGCGGTCTTATCGGCGGCGCCAGCTTGAAAGCTGAATCGTTTTTAGGCATAGTGAACGCCTGAAGTTTGGAGAAATCATGATTTACGCAATTTTAATCGGAATTTTTGTAATTGTTGCTTTTTTGCTCGTTTTTGTTATATTAATACAATCTGGAAAAGGCGGCGGTTTGGCCGGTATTGCCGGCGGCGGTATGAACCAATTGTTCGGCGGCCAGGGCAGCGCTCCTTTTCTGACAAAAGCGACAGCAATCCTGGCAACCGCTTTTATGGTGATCGCTCTGATTCTTGGCATGATCACTCGTGGTACAGAAGATCAAACGTCACTTATGCAGCGAGAGCGTGAACGACGCATGTCTTCCCCAGCCAGAACACTGCCGGAAGTCGCTCCTGTCGAAAACGCAAACGTACCGACGGAATAAAAAATATTTTTTGTATTTGTTGCCGAAGTGGTGGAATTGGTAGACACGCTATCTTGAGGGGGTAGTGCCTATCCGGGTGTGCGGGTTCGAATCCCGCCTTCGGCACTTTTTATTTTAATTCGACTGTCAACGAACTAATTAGGAGATAACCCATGCGAACAAGAAACGCCTCGAAATTTATTGTTTCTTTCGTCGTCGTTTTGATGATGCTGGGAGTTACTTTGGCTCAATCTACGGCTGAGAAAAAAGCCCAATATGACGAAAAAGCCAAAGAGCTTAAAGAAGTCAGCCTGAAGATGGGTGCACAAGGTGTGACGGCTGATGAATACGCCGAACTCAAAAAACAATACGACGCTTTGAGCGCTGAAATCAAAGTTCTGAAAGAAGCTTTGAGCGCTGATCAGGAATACATGAAAAAGCAGAATGACGCCAAACTGGCTTTTAATGAAGGCAATACACTGTACAAGCAAGGTCAATACGATGCCGCTGTTGCCGCCTATGACAAATCATTGGAACTGGATCCGAGTAATTCCAATGCCTATCAGGGAAAAGGTGTTGCGTTAGCCAAACAACGTAAATACGACGAAGCTGTTGCTGCCTATGAAAAAGCTGTTGAGGCCGATCCCACCAACGATGGTGCTTACGCTGCAATGGGTAAAGCCTACTATGACAAAAATGATTACAGTGGCGCTGTAGAGGCCTATAGCAAGGCCGTCGATATTAATCCGCAGCGCGAGACCAATATCTATATGCTTGCGCTTTCATACTCTCGTTTAAAAGATAATAAAAATGCCATCAAGTACTATCAAATGGCAACGCAGGTCAAACCTGATTATGAAAAAGCATTTAACAGCCTCGGCGTTGCCTACATGGCAGAGGGCGAAGTCGATAATGCCATCAATGCATTTGAAATGGCCATTTCGATTGATGCTGAATACGACGAAGCCCATTATCGTCTTGCGGCGGCCAACAATAAAGTTTCTCGCTATCAGGAAGCGCTCGATGCGGCTCAAGCATGTTTGAAAGTGACGCGAAAATTTAAAGGCGCGGCAAATTTTGAAGCCGGTGTCGCGGCGAAAAATCTTGGCAGAATGGAAGAAGCTAAAAAATATTTCGAGGCTGCGGCCACGGATCGTCAGTGGCGGAAATCTGCCGAGTACGAACTTGAATTGCTCAAATCCGGTCTTTAATTGTACCGTCCATAGAACTGAAAAGCCCACTCTTTTTCAAGGGTGGGCTTTTGTTGTTTAAATGATGTCGGGAAGACATGTTGAGTCCAAATCGACGACAATTTCTTGCATCCTCCATCCGGGTCGCCGCTGTGCTGCCAGTGCTAAATTCGTTTTCCACGACGATTGATCCTGATCTCGTTTTTGTTAAAAATGCCGAGCCGGAACAGCTCGTGCGCCACGCCGTGCAAGCGCTCGGTGGCATGTCGCGTTTTGTCAAAAGCGGGCAGACTGTTCTCATCAAACCGAATATGAGCTGGGATCGTTTTCCCGAACAGGCCGCTAATACAAATCCGTTTGTTGTTGCCGAGATCGTTAGACTTTGTAAAGAGGCGGGCGCGCGTCACATCCGAATTTTGGATCGGACCTGCAACCATCCTCAGCGCTGCTATAAACGCTCCGGAATCGAAAGCGCCGCCGCTGCGCAGGTGCGACACATCGTGCCCAGCCTTTTTGTTGATACGCCGATCCCACACGGCACACTTCTCACCTCGTGGCCAATTTATAAGGATGCGCTCAAGGCCGATGTTATTATCAATATTCCAATCGCCAAACATCACAACGTTTCCGGCGTGACGCTGGGCATGAAGAATGTGATGGGATTGATCGGCGGCGACCGCGGCCTGCTGCACACAGACTTTGCGACGAAAATTGTCGATCTGAATACAGTGATTCGCCCAAGCTTGACTCTTGTGGATGCTTATCGTATTTTGAAGAGAAATGGACCATCCGGCGGTAGCCTGGATGATGTGCATACGATTAGAACGCTCATCGCCGGAACCGATCCGGTGGCGACGGATGCGCGCGCCGCAGAATTGTTCGATCTCGCACCAACAGATCTCGACTATCTGACCCAGGCGCAGGATCGAGGTCTCGGGCAAATTTACCTGGAACATTCTCGGATCCGCGAGCACACCTTCCCCGGGTAACGACAACTTTAAAACGTGTGGAGTCATGAGAACAGCACGACGAATCGCACAACTTTTTTTCTTTTTTCTGTTTATTTTTTTGTTCCTGCAAGCCTCTTTTCCCTATGACGGCTTGCTGCCGTCCGATCTGTTCTTGCGCATCACCCCGCTCGTTGGCATCACCACATTCCTGTCCACCTGGACTTTTGAAGCTAAATTGGCGTTGGGATTTATTTTTTTGCTGCTAACTCTGGCGCTGGGCCGTTTTTTTTGCGGCTGGATTTGTCCGCTCGGAACGCTTTTAGATTTTTCCGACAAGGTGCTGATCCGAAAATCAAAACACCGGCCGGAAAAATCGTATCGATCTTTGAAATTTATTTTATTGATAGCTCTGCTGGTTGCGGCGCTGTTTTCCGTTCAGCTCGTCTGGTTTTTGGATCCACTGGTAATCCTGTTTCGAACGCTGACCGTCGTTTTGTATCCGGCGTTCGTTTTTTTGCTGTTCGGTTTTTTCAAGGCCGCCTTTCAATTGGAGGCCCTTGAGGAACCCATCTACGTTTTGTTTGATGTGGCGCAAAAAACAATCATGCCGATGAATCCACCGCCTATCGTGAACGGGATTCCCATTCTCATCGTATTTCTGTCAATTTTTGCCATGGGATGGCTGAGCCGGCGATTTTGGTGCCGATCCCTCTGTCCGCTTGGCGCGCTGTTCGGCTTGTTTTCCCGCTTTCGTCTGCTCAAACGAAAGGTTGATGACTCGTGCACGGCATGCGGTATCTGCGCCAACCGCTGTCGGATGCAGGCCATCGAAAGCGATTTTGTGACGACGCATCCGGTCGAATGCATCGAGTGCGGCGAGTGCGTGGCTGAATGTCCATCGCATTCTATTTCTTACGCATTTGCCTTCTCCGCCAAACAGACAAAAAGGCCGGTCGATTTATCACGGCGACGATTGCTTTTGGCCGGCATCGCCGGATTATCCAGCGCTGCAGTGTTGAAAAATGCCAGAGCCATCTCGACAAATCCGGGAACTGTTATTCGGCCTCCGGGTTCTATTACGGAAGATTTGTTTGTGCAAAAATGCATTCGCTGCCAGGCCTGCGTTCATATGTGTGCGTCTACGGGCGGCTGCTTGCAACCCTCATTGTTTGAGGCGGGTGTTGAGGGATTGTGGTCGCCGATTGTTTTGCCGCAATTCGGCTATTGTGAATTCAATTGTACCTTGTGCGGAGAAATTTGCCCGACCGGCGCAATCCGTGTCTTGACGCCCGAAGACAAACATCAGCTTAAAATTGGCAGCGCCTTTTTTGATAAAAACGCCTGTATACCCTGGCGCGATAATGTAAACTGTCTTGTGTGCGAAGAACATTGTCCCTTGCCGGATAAAGCCATAAAATTTGATGAATGTTCCGTTCAGACGATGAACGGCCAGATTCAATCGGTAAAATTTCCATATGTCGTTCAGGAACTCTGCATCGGCTGCGGCATTTGTGAAGCCAAATGTCCGGTGGCCGGCAGGCCGGGTATTTATATTACAGCAGAGAAGAATCAGAGAATAAATGTATAGTGTGAAAAATACTGCACAAAAAATAAAACGTGCGGTGGTGCGGCTCTGGCGCTCACTCAAACCGGACGAGGCGCCGCTGCCGCCAACGCCCTGGTTCGCACATTATGATGCCGGGGTACCGAAAGAAATTTATATCCCCAAAATTACGCTCTATGATATTTTCCAACGTTCTGTTGATGTGCACAGAAACAGGCCTGCGTTTTATTTTTATGGCAAGCGGTTTTCCTATATCGAGTTCAAACACGCCGTGGATCAGATTGCCGGTGGATTGCAGGACCTCGGTATTTCAAAAGGTGACCGCGTGGCGCTGGTACTGCCCAATACACCGCAATTTCTTTTTGTCTATTGGGCGGCGCTTCGCCTCGGTGCAGTGGTAACGCCAATCAATCCGTTGCTCTCGGGACGAGAAACCAAAAATTTACTCGGGATGATTGAGCCCAAGATCGTCTTTTTTCTCGATATCCTCTATGACCAAATGCAGCAACACATTTGGAATTGCGCCGTTCCTTATATGTGCATCTCATCCGTTGATGATTTTATGCCGCGCTTGGCTAAAGTTTTTTTTCGCCTGAAACAGGGCCGCACAAAGAGCAGGCCGCTCAC
>CAYSNA010000164.1:0-11055 GCA_964432185.1 uncultured Cytophagia bacterium | reverse complement strand
TTTCTGTTGACAAGTTACTTTATAGCCTTGAAACGGATTCCGTCATCGGACGGCCGTAAATTTGTTCGCGAGTGCGAGTCGTGACCATTTTCGATCCACATTTAAAACTTCCCTTAAATAGTGGACATCACGATGTAAGCTTTGCCCAAAAATTTGAATTTCAGCTCGTTCAAAATGACAAAATCCAGCCGGATAACATCATCACGCCTTCGCGGAATATATGGAAAAAACTAGTGGACATTCTCGAAGAGAAACGACAAACAGCGGATAACCATTTGAAAAATGTTATCGACAAAGTAATTTTCGATACGGATGTTCTATATGTGTTCAGTGCGCATGAAAAATATAATCGCGCCTCTGCACTCTATGCTGATGGTCCAGAAGACGAACTCTTGCCTTTCGCCACGGGCGGTATAAAAGAGTTCTCGATTGAGCCAGTAATAACCGACAACAACGGTGATATTTTGAGCCACAATTCCTTCTCGTTATGGGAAAAGAGACAAAGCAAGCATGAAGAAGGTGTTCTCATCCCCGGAAAAATTGCGCTAAATGTGTTGACTGCGACACGAAAGACCTATATCCACGAATTTGCCCACGCGATGTCATCAATTAATAATGGCGCCATAACAGATGAGTATTTCGACACGGTTGACATTGCCCCGTCACCAACCAAAGATACGCCGACATCATCATTTTATATTAATCGTCTGGAACGCGTGAAAAATGGTGCAAACATACCCGGTATACCGCGTACATTTATGAGATATAACGATGCTCTCTATAATTCGGACATTGATCACCCTTCGGCAGAAGAAGATTGGCTGGGCTACTTTCCTGAACGTAAAAATTGTTCTGATGGTTGTATTATGGACAGAACCTATGGTTCATATCAGTTTGATGATTTATTGAGCCAATTCATTTACGATCGCATGATTGTCAAAGTCAATCGCCAAATTAACAGAAAAAGAGGTGAAGAATGACTCCATACAAGCTCTCATTGGAAAACTGGTTACTCAAACTAAATCCTTGCCTCACCCCGACTGATCTCTACAAGCATGAAGAGTATATTGGCAAGGCCATTCAATTGAGCATGGAGATTGAATTAAAAATCCGCTCTCCAAAGTCCTTAATAAAAAGTGACACAGAACCAAGTCCAATTGAAGAATATCTTATGGACGCTAATACTATAATCCCCAAGAAAAAAATGCAAATCATCAGTAACTTTTGGATGAAACAGAAAGAATATGCCTCGGTACAGCGAGATTTTCAAAGATTTGAGCTTTTACGCTGGAAAATTTGGATGGCCTCATTCTTTTATTATTTATCCTACATTCAACTTGCGTATAATCTAATTTTGGGCAAAAAAATCGTAAAGAAAGAATCGTAAGACATGACTCTCAAACTGTTGACAATTCAAAAGCTATTGTCTCTTCTTTTACTCCTTTTGGGCGTCTTTTGTACGATATTTACTAGTTGCAAAAGAGATCTTTCCATTCTGGATATTCAACAGAATTTTAATAAAACAGAGGCTCCTCGGCTTGCCGAGGTTGTCCACCTGATCGAAACATATTACATATCCAGGGCCGTTCCTGATTCATATTATTCTGAAATCGATTCGCTTGTACAAAAATATATCCATTCCCATAATCAGAGAGTTCCCGAGACACCAGAGTTTTATAGTCGACAAGGTTACTATCAAATTGATTTTGATCTATTCGATATTGTTAAACAACTCTGCGCAGCCAAAATTAGAGACAATGCTGCGCTTGAATCGGCTTATAAAAACCTAAGCTCATGTCTTGCCGACACGCTTGCAGCCAAGTGCCATTATTTCTTTTGGCAACACTGGCTTCCCACATTCTATAACTATTCAAAAAATGAAGCTTTAGCATATTTGAAGGCATCTTGTGCGGATTCAATTTCCCGTTATGAATATGGAAAAATTGATGGAATTGATAATGCAGAAAACTATACAAGCCTAAGTCTATATTATTATCAAAACTTGTTTGCTCCCAGGCTTTACCTCGATATTATGCAGAGAATTTTGGTTTTTCTTGCTGAAAAATATGAAGCGCATGATTTGGCTATTGCAACTGCCGATTACCTCTTACCGGAATCCGAGAAAAATGACTATAACATTCGTTCTGTAGCCATTAGATGTAAGAAGGCGATTACTCTTTGCGATAAAGGAAAAATTGATCACTCCATAAAAGAATTGCAAGCTGTATTAAATGTAATTGCTCAAAATTACACGATGCCTCAATTTACATATTATAAAGTGGAAGCGCTATTCAAGCTAGCATTCGCACAGTTTCAAGCGGGCAATTATGCTGAAGCAGCGCAAATATGTGAAAACATGAAATTCGAAGCACTCGACAGCACACAAGAGACAAAACGGTTAATCTATCAGGGCTTTATTGCGACAAAGCAAAGTCAATTTGATGATGCAGAGATGTATCTAAAGCACGCAGCCGAGAATGCAGAACGTCTAAATAACATTCACCTTGTTATTTGCGCGCTCATTAATCTTGGCGATCTATTTATTGAGCTGAACGAATTTGATATGGCGCTTCATTACACAAATTTGGCTCTTGAGAAAACGAAAACAAGTGGCAATTCAAATATTGGGTCGCAAATCGATATTTGGACCAATTTCATAGAAATATATTCTCGAAATGGCGACAAGACAAATTTCAACCTCAATCTTTCCAAGTTGGTTGAACAAATCGAATTTGTCAACAGTCCGTACAGAAAAGGTATATGTTACAGTAATATTGGTAACTCTTTTTTAAAAACACAAAATTTGAAAAAGGCTGAAAAAAATTATAAAAAGGCCCTTGATTTATTTTACCAAGATGATCTACAGCGCAAATATTTAGAGACGCTCATTGAATGGGGTAATTGTTTATTGGAAATTGAACATCCTGAAGGTGTTGAAAACGCTTTACAAACAATGAAAAATTATTGTCTCAGACATGAGGACCCGCACAGTCTAATCGAGTTTTATGCTCTGGCTGCCGAATGGCGTTTTCGACAAAAACAATTTGAACAAGCAATTCAACATTCTGAAAAGGTATGGGATGTTGTTTTAGCTGTACAAAAAAATATAAAATCATCAACAAATCTGGAGCTATTTAATCAACGCGTTTATCATCATTTAAAAAGAGCCGCGCAGTATGAAATCGACGCAGGGCACACTGAATCCGCATTTGTGAAACTGGAAAATGCTAAAGCTTGGAGTATGAAGAGATTGTCAAAACATGAAGCTCTTGGTTTCAGGGATACGCAACCACACCAAATTGTTGAACAAATTCAACACTATATCCCTCAAAACTCGATTGTTTTGAGCTATCTTTTATTGGATAAAAGAAGTTATGTTTTTTGTCTGGATAACAACAATTTCGAGCTAGTTCAATTATCGGACACTGAATTCAGTATCAAGCAATTATGCTCATCCTACACATCGTTAATTAGCAGCTATAAAGCTATTATAAGAAAGAGTGATGCGGCACAAATCAAAGAAAATTATTCCCGATACAGAGAAACTCTGCTCGCTCTCAGCAAGATTTTGTTGCCGACCAATATTCTATCTCGGCTCATTCGCTATGAAAACATATATTTTGTCCCAGACGACTTTTTATGGCAGCTTCCGTTTTGCAGTTTGATAACTGCTAATGAAGGTAGCCCGACTTTTCTCGCAGAAAGCAAAACCTCAGTTTGTATACCCAGTGCGGCATTTGCAACTTCAAGCCAGATGTTTATTTCAAATGAATCCTTTGAACAACAAGAAATAGTCTATTGTGTTGACCACAACTATCCAGAGTCCAAGCAAATTGAATCATACATTTCGCAAAATTTTAAATACGCTATATACCTGTCCGTCGATTCATTATCAGCACCACGAAAAACATTATTAAGCCAAGTTGGTCAGGGACGTGTGTTTATCTTTTTTGGTCATTGTTATTCAGATATGATTTGTGCGGATTCATCATTCATCCGTACCTCGGTCTTCAATAATGCCGATTCATTATACCACAGTATAAATTTGTCGCTGCATGATTTGCAAAATATAGTTTGGGACAAAACAGATCTCGTTATTCTGATGGGGTGTGGAACAGCACGCGGCAAACTTGTAAAAGGCAGTGGTTTGGGTGGAATTCAGCACTGGGTACAAAAACTTGGTGTTCCCTATGTGTTAGCCACGCTCTGGGAAATTGATTCATATACGGCCACGTGTCAATTGGAATATATCTTGAATGCTTTATGTACAGGTAAATCATTGGAGAAATCATTGCAAGAATCGCAACAAAAACTCATAAACAAATATAGACTTGACTCCCCTTATTACGCTCATCCATTTCTTTGGGCAAGCTATCGCGTCTCACAAACACGTACTTTGTAGAAGGAGGACCAGTGAAAAAGTTCTTAAATATTTCAGCAGAACCCGCATCGCCGGGTAGCGGTGGTGGATGGGATGAGGATCCTCGGCATCCGAAACAGGCAGCTCAATCGCACGGTTTTGTAGCGCTCGCTTTTGGTACCGCTCTGGGCCTAACGCTTGGTATTTTTTATTACTTGCTTGGTGCACTGGAACAAACTCGTCCATTACTTGCCGATTTGTGGTCATCCGGTGAGGGTGCCGACTTGAAAAACTTTCTCGCATTTCTATGTATTTTTGTAACGGGTCTTATTTTCGGCACTTTCTTATCAGCACTCTATAACGTTTTATTATTCAAGCATTTTAATTTATTTGGTGATGAACGCAAAATTTGCTAGTAAACCTTGGCCCGCCGAACGACAATCCAACTTGGCATTTCTCAATTAAACTTTGGTATGCCGCTCCGATATTTTATGAGCGGCATATTCGTTTGGGATTTTATTCCCCTACTAATGTCTAATCATTAACAAAACTTTTTGGGGGAATAGCACTATGCAAATCGAAATCATCGCCATTGGGGTGATAGTTTTGACGGTTTTTTTTGATGCGTTGCGAGACGGTTTTTTAAAGTCGAAGAATTGGTGGAAACGTCACATTTTTAAATGGCTGCAGTTTTACCCGCCTATTTTGTTCATTTTAGTGGTTCATATTGGCTGGCAGTGGTGGCTCGTTCTTCCGATACCGTGTTGGCTGATTTGGCAGCTTGCACTTCGCTACATTGCTAAAGTGGAGTGGCAAAGTATGTGGATTATATGGACAAAATCACTTTTGAGAAAAAATACCTAGAATATAAGGCGTCAAAAATCATAGCTATTTTATCAATAAAAGTTTTCGTTGAGTGACGAAGGAATTAAAATCTCCCTCCACCTCCAGCCGGTAAAAATAGACGCCACTTGGCACATCGGCGTGCCAGGTGGCGCGGTGTTGTCCTGCCGTGCAATTTTGTTCAAGCAACGTTGTGATGTGGCGTCCTCTGACATCATATAAAACGAATTTTACAAAACCGGGCTGCGCCAGGGTAAACTCGATGGTAGTGGCGCGATTAAACGGATTGGGATAGTTTTGCCCAAGTAAAAATTGTGAGGGACGCATCACCGGTCGTTCAACATCTGTTCTGGTGGAATTACTTTTGCCTGGCGTGCCGCCGATAAACGCGCTGGCCGCCCAGGCATTCGGATCCATATTGTCGGCTGACGGCTCGCGCAACTCGAGCGTATGACCGGTTCCATCGGCGCCTTCCGGCCAGGAGGCGTCGTCGTCATAAAATACCGAATCGACGAGCAAATCACCGAAATAGAGAAAGAGCGAATCGCCGGCGTTACTCAGATTAAACGGCATGTTGCCGTACACAAACGGCACGTTCGAATACATTGTTTTGCAAAAAGTCGAATCCGTGCAAATGACGACATAACCGCGTGCCGGTATGACAGCGTGCGCCGGCAACTCCCACAAATGGTCATCACGACCATCCTTGATTTTCCAGGACGCTAAACTCAGAGACACATCACCAGGATTGTAGAGCTCCAGCCAGTCTTTGGCGGGGAAATCCGGGCCGCTGTTGTAATTGATTTCGTTGATCACCAGCTCCGGCGTGACATCATCGACCTGCCTAAAAACCGCCGTTACATTCAAATTACGTTGCGAATCGTACGTAAAACACGCACTCGTTTCATCCACATTCTCCCAGTGATCAAAACGATAACCGGGAGCCGGAATAGCGGCGAGTTCGATCGGAATATTTTTAAAATATTCGCCCTGCCAAGGAAATCGTTTCATCACTTTGGAATTTACCTGCACGGCGCCGCCATTAGCCGGAGACACGTCCAACGTAACAATAAAATCACTGGCGATATCAAACATCCTTCGAATGTACGTGCGCATATAGGATGCACGACGTTCCGCAAAGGTATACATGCGATCCAACGCCGAATTGTACTGGCCGACGGATCCGGGCCATCGTCGTCGCTGCCGACTTATCTC
Source organism: uncultured Cytophagia bacterium (assembly GCA_964432185.1). GTDB lineage: Bacteria > Zhuqueibacterota > Zhuqueibacteria > Residuimicrobiales > Krinioviventaceae > Kriniovivens. The sequence goes on along the minus strand of CAYSNA010000164.1, from coordinate 4,637 downwards.
CGGCCCGAACAGCGCATCAAAATCATCAAGGATTTGAGTAATCCGGTCCACATGAAACGTGGTATTCATGTGGTCGGCAAATCTGTTGACAAATTTGTGGACAAAGAGGTCATTCTCCAACAACGAGCGCAGGAGAAATGTGGACCACGGAGGATTCGGCCAACTTGGGCCAGACGGTGCGGTGGCGAATTCCAAGGTGTTATGCGAAAAAGAATCGTCATACAGATGAAAACCGAAATCCGTGTCATAAATGAGCCAGCGCCATTTGCCACCGGGCGTTTGCGGGCGGTAGTATTTGATATTGTTGCCGGGCCAGTCCGTGTTGCCAAAATAGATCTGGGCAATCTCATAATCGATGAAATTATCGATATCCATTCGCGAAACGACGTGGACATAATTTTCGAGCAGCGACATATCGTGCTCTTCAATAAATCGCCACAAATCGAGAAAATCGGCATTTGATCCGGCCATTATTTCGGCGCTGGATTGTCCGCTACGATCGAGGATATCAACGCGATCCGGATCAATACCGCGATTAGCGGCGAGAAAGTGTTCATTCAATTTTTCGCGAATATTGAGGATGCCCCAATACTCGCCGTTCAAATAAACCTGCGCCGGGCGATAGGCCATGGTTTCAAGATCGGTTTCTCCAACACACAGCGACTGCATGAACGCATCGCGAAACATAGTATGCGTCCAATCGTTGCCGCCATTGCGCATGATAAAACTTTCAAAATGCGTGATGGGCTTTTGTGGAAAAATTTGATAATCGATTTGCCGTGAATCGTACTGGGCTCGCTGAAAAATCGCCATGGATTTTTGGTCACGGCCACGACTCCAGCCGCCGAACACTTTCATGCCGGCATCGAGCGCAAAACCGAGTTCACCGGTTGGTTCGTACAGTTCGATATGCACCGGACGCTCCCAATCCTGCCAGAAATTGGCGCCCATGTATGGATAATCGTTCGAGGCGTTCGGGCCACTGGCAAAAATGCCGTAATCATCATCAAAGAGATTATATGGATCGGACGCCAGGGCGACTACAGCAAAATCCGTTTGTTCGTTAAAAATAAACGTGTGTGTCTCGATGCGGCTTGGCTGCAATGGCGGCTTTAGACAACGGGCGCGAACGCACGTCGTTTCTTTAAGCTGAATCGGGATCTCATATCGCCTCGAATGTTCGTCGGGATCGGAACCATCCAGCGTGTAATAGATGGCTGCGCCGTTCGAATCGGACAACGTGAGCGAGAACGTCGCCTCGTACAATCCGCCGGAATGGGAAAACTGTGGCGCCGCGTTCGGCGCATAAAACACAGAATCGATATTGGCGCTGCCGGGCGACGGTATCGCCGACAACTGCCATGTCGCCGCGCCATCCGGCAGGCGCGCAAAAGAGATGTCTTCGGGCAATGCGGGCGTGCGGACGGAATCAATCAGCGCACCCGCCGCATCAAACAGCCGGACGGTCTCGCCGGCGCTTTTCAGCTTGAAATTGGTATGAACAAAGGAATTCGGCAAATTCAAAAATTCGGGCGTCCCCGCCAGGTTTTCCGGCGGCGTTGAGGTGCTGACGGAGAGAAAGGGAATGAGCGACATGTCCGATGAGCCGATACTGACATTATGCACTTGCACGGCGAGAACATTTTGACCCTGATTTAAAACAGCCAGATCGTCAACATCAATCCGCAACGGCGGTAAATTTTGGTAGAGAAGCGCTTCGTGATCCACATCCGCCAAACGGTCGAACGGGACAAAGTCGCCGGGATTGCCGAGGTTCTGGCGGGCAATTTCGTGCCCATTTATATAGGCGACAAAAGAGTCGTCAAAATCGATATGAACAACAACCTGGCGCAGGGCATCAAGATTATCAATAAAAAACGGTGTGCGCACATAGATGGACGGCACGCCGGAAATCACCGTGGCGTCATCGTTATCGCCGTAGCCGAAACCGCTCGGACCGCTCGGCCAGTCGGAATCATCAAAATCCGCTTCGGCCCAAGTAGCCGGCGGCTGAGAATCACCGCGTTTGTAACGCCAGATCGCGCCCTGCGAAACAAGCGTTTCCCAATAGAGCAGCTCGCGTCGATCCTTGTCCGACGCAAAAATCAAAAGATGTCTGTTGCCGGCAAGCGATATATCCGGCAGCAGCCATTTTGGTGTTGAATCGTCGGAAAGCGCACATCCGGCGAGATTCACTGATTGTTCACCTGCATTGAATAATTCAATCCAATCGCTGAAATCACCGTCTTCATCCGCAATAATCGATGTATTGGCCGCCATCACTTCGTTGATAAGCACAGACTGGGACAAGACCCGCGTCGTCAGCACGAACAGAAACACTATTTTTAAAATCGATTGAGACAATTTTACTTTCATTATTTATTCGGCTCAACCTACCAATAAAATGAACGAAAAACAAGTTTGAAATGGAACTGCAATTGTGGTTGGCGCATCGCACACATTCCAGGCACAAGCGCGGTACAGCAGAAGCAAAAAATTAAATTTCAAAAACTTTCGATAATTATGCTTATTTTCCAATTGTAAAGTGTTGCACGTGACCAGAGGCATAAAACTTTCAGGAATGACACGTCATATTACATTATTTTTCATTCTCCTCGGCTCTCTCCTGCTTGCCCAGGATAATTTTCGCGTGACCAAAGTTAAATTTGATGGCAACCAGTCAATACCATCGCGGACGCTATTGGGGAAAATGAGTTTGCAGCCCAAGTTCGGACTAACAAGACTGGGCAACACCAATGATGTCATTTTTAGCGAGCTCTTGCTGGAGCATGACATTGCCGAGCTCACCCGTCTCTATCAACAAAACGGTTTCATCAATGTTCAGATTCACGGCACGACGATTGACGTCAATGAACGACGGCGAAGTTTAAAAATTCTCGTATCGATCCAGGAAGGTCAACCGGTTCGTATTTCGCAGATAAAGGTGATAAATTCGGAGAATAACTACACAAGCCGCATTGATAGCGTAGCGCAACGAGCGCAGTCAAATTTCAGTCTGGTATTGGGTGAGCGATTCAGCGAATCACTTTTTCAAAACGATCTGGTGCGTCTGAGAAACGAACTGATGAACAGTGGTTTTGCTTTTTCCACGGTCACACACAAGTTGAATGTGAATTCTCAGTCCAACACCGTGGGCATCAACATTTTCGTTGCGCCGGGGCCGTTGTGCCGTTTTGGCGAAACGACCATTTCCGGCGCCGGGAACATCTCGCCGTCCATTGTTACAAAACAATTGGCTTTTCGAACCGGCGACATTTTTTCCCAGCGCAAAATTGAAAAATCTCAAGAGCAGATCTTTTCGCTCAAAGTATTCAGAATTGCAAGTCTGGTTCCACGACGGAACGAGACCGCAAATGCCGTTATACCGATCGGCATTACGCTGCGCGAGGCGCCGCGTTTTACCCACAAGTACAGCGTCGGCTGGGGCCGGGAAGAAGAATTCCGCGCTGTGGTGGACATTGAATGGCTACGCTTTTTGGGCGGTGCGCGACGATTCAATGTTTATCTCAAACATTCGGCGCTTGAACCGCATCATATCGATTTGCGTTTCACCCAACCGGCGTTTTTACACCCCAGCACAAGCGCGGGCGTTAATCCTTTCCTGCAGCGTCAACACGAACCCGGCTATAAAGTGGATCGATATGGGTCAAACTTTTATCTGCAACATCAAATAAGAACCACCACCGCAGCGGGCGCCACCTATACGTACGAAACGGTCACGTTGGATACCTCCAGCGTCGCCACGCTGAAGAAATCAGTCGACGTGGAGAAACTGGACAAACTGTACAACAAGTCGAGCTTGACGCTCACCTTTGCGCACAACAAGACAGATGCGGTATTTTCTCCCAGGCGCGGCTGGACTCTCGGTGTGTCATACAAATGGAATGGCCTCGGTCCCAGCAGCTATTATTATCACAAAGGCGTGGTTGATGTCAGTTACTACACGCCAATGGCGAATATGGTTCTCGCCGGACGGCTGAAAGTTGGTCGCATATACTCGTTGGAGGAAAACGGTTTCGTCCCCGTGGAAGATCGATTTTTTGCCGGCGGCGCCAATTCGGTTCGGGGCTGGGCGCGACACGAACTCGGCCCCAAAGATAACACCGGCAAACCCATCGGCGGCAGCGCTCTCATTGAGGGCAGCATCGAATTCCGCATTCCGATTTTTGGCGCCCTCACCAGCGCGATATTTTGGGATGCGGGGCAGGTTGGTGAAAACCAAATCGATTTTCGGCAGCGTCTGTCAAAATCCTTTGGTATGGGCCTGCGCTATCACACCCTCATCGGCCCAATCCGTTTTGATATCGCCGGGCCCATCGACAACTGGGATAAACAGATTCGCTGGTATTTGTCAATCGGCGAGGCCTTTTGATGAAAAAGCGGCTGACGACATTTTTTCTCGTAGTTGTGCTGACGCTTCTGCTTCTGCCGCTGCTGATTATCGGTGTGCTGCAAACCCGATTGTTCAAAAACTATCTGGCCGATCTGGCCGCGACGGCCATCAACAAAAACATAAACGGCGAATTGAGTATCGGCCGCATCGACGGTAATTTTTTAACCCACCTTGATTTTCAGGAAACACGGCTCACCTTTGACGGCGACACAGTGGTTTATAT
>CAYSNA010000163.1:9504-11071 GCA_964432185.1 uncultured Cytophagia bacterium | reverse complement strand
CACCGGCTCGTCTTTCATATTCCACACGCGCGCAATTAATCCGCTATCTTCTCCCGGTTTGAGCGTCCATAGCAGCACATCAGGATGATGTGTTGTAAAGAAACTGCGCTGCGGTTGTTGCCGTTTGCCGCCAGGGGTGACCGGAGCGACCGCCGGCGGATTTTGATGGTCAAGCGCAAAACGCATACTTTCCGTCGCGTTAAACGCTCGGCCGGGCATCAACGAAAAGTTTTGATGAAAGAGCGAATCGCCATCCTGTTGGAAGACGCCGAGATTCTCATTAACATTGCCGCCGACAAGAATGTGCACGGTTGAGGACTGCTGATCGAAAAATTCCGGTTGACTGTCGCCCAATTTGAAGAACAAACAATGGCTGTTTGACAGCGTCATACTGTGATTGGTATTGCCGATATTGAGAAAGTGGTTCAAGGTCAAATAATCATATCGCGCCATGCGATCCGCATAATGGCCGCCATGCGCCGCGGTTTTTGCTTTGATCACGGCGCCGACTTCCTCATGCCACACCTCGGGCTGATCGATGTTAAAATCAAACGACCAGTGTTGAAGATCGGCGAAATTTTCCAGGATGCGGTTCTCGAAATCGATGCGCGGTGTGTCCGCATAAAAGGTGATTTTACACTCGTGTTTGATAGGCAAAGTTGAACGGCACAGCAGCGTAATAAAGTCGTCACTCTGATGCAAAACGTAAATATCGTCGCCGACATCCGGGGCGCCGCCGAGATTGTTTAATAAACCATGTGACCATTGTTTAAGCCGTTCTTTATCATACAGTGAACTGATGGCGCCGGATTTTTCCAGTCGAACCGAATAAAACGGCGTGTCCAGCGTTTGATCCGAAAAAGTAAAAATGCGTTTGGTTGACGTCTGTGTTTGCCTGGCCAATTGCAGCAGTTTGTAGCCGACGGATGGAATGTTGCGGACGTAAACGCGAAGAACTCGTCGCCCGCCCTCGAAAATGACCGTGCCGGTATAAAAATCACCGCTCGCCACATCCAGCACGCCATTAAAATCATTGTTCACAGGAATGTCGACAAAGGCGTCGCGCGCCCAGTTGAGCGGATTAAACACCAATATCACATTGTCATGATTTTGGGCGCTTGTCTCTTTCGCCAGTTCGGTCAACGCCCGGTCATACAAGGTGTCGACATAGCGCGATACGCTGTTTTGCTGTCGACGCATATAAGTGGCAAAATCGTGCCGGTCGATGGGGCCGTCTGCCGTCCATCCGTGTACATTAAAGACGCCGAGCGCATAGTAAAATTCTTTTTTTAAATCGTCCAGATCGTCAACGGCATTCGGCTGTTCAATAGAGACGATGGCGGCCATGGCTTCGGCGGTGCGCAATTTTTCCATGGATGCCCGGAGCCGGCCGTTCACCTCCGCCAGCGAGGCCAGGTTTAAATCCCATTCGTTGCCATACGCCAGCGTCACCTGAGGCAGCTCGTCGCCGTACTCTTTTTCGAAATGATGGAAAAAATCAAGTTGATTGGACAGATGCAGTTTGGTCCCCGGCAGGGTGCGATGGCCCAGTCCCCAGACGAGATCA
>CAYSNA010000163.1:0-9494 GCA_964432185.1 uncultured Cytophagia bacterium | reverse complement strand
GCCGAACGCTCCGGCAATGTGAAAGGGGTAACGATCCGAACCGCACAGCGCGTCCATCTGCTGCACGGCAATGGTGGGCTCGAGCATTTCGGCATAGCCGCCAAGCTCGGCGTTCCAGCCGTAATTGGAGTACCATTTCATCAAAATTCTGCTGCCGTCGAGTCCGGTGTACCAGTAAATGTCGTGCTCCCGATCTCCAACCGTATTAATCCTGGTGGCGCAATTGCACACGCCCTTCCAGCTATATTTTGCCCCGGCGCCGGCCCACAGCGAGGCAAGGCCCAGCGGCAGCGTGGCGTTCTCCTGGGACACGGCCAGCTCCATTGGAACGCCGTAGGTGCGCTGCAAATGACCACCATAATAAAAACTTCGCAGCGTGGATTCCATCGTCGACGCCCCGTAGACCGGGGAGACAAAATTATAGGGCACGCTGGCCTGGCCGTTTTTTATTTGAGCGATCACACGGTCAAAAAATTCGTCCGGCGCGCGCTGCTCCAGCATGTAGAGCGTCCAGGCGACATCGTAATTCCATTTGCTGCGCGCTTCCGGCGGATTGTTTTTGGTCGACTCGCCAATTTTGAGATAAAATTCCGCCATGTCGAGATTGTACTGATACCAGTCCTCTTCATCGCCGTTCCACATCAAATCTGTGTGCGTGTCGTTTCCAAGGTAGAGATGTTTGAGCGAGTCCTGCGCTGCCATGTTGCCGCTACCCATAAAAATCAAAACGAAAAAGAGCAGATATTTATTTAACATAGATTCCTTTCAGCGACTCACGCCGCTATGATCCGTCAACCGGTTAGTTTTGCTTGCGAACATCGAGCAGATACCACGGCGATGTTTGATCCGACAATGTCAGTAGAAAATCACCATTCTCAGTTGGGGAAATTGTTTCTGTGCGGATGATTTGGCCCTGACCATTGAGTGTCTTGAGCATAACGGTTTCGGCATTTTCCAATTTCAGCAAAATTGTGCCGGTCACCGGTTCAATCACCGTCGGTTTTTCTCCCCACCTCGTAAGGGATGTTCTGTCCGCATTCCACTCCATACCGGAAAGTCCGGCGCGAGCCGTTGTGGCTAATAGTAAATTTTCGGATTGTTCGATCGGTTTATTATCGAGCGATGAAAGTAAAATTGAACCGAATGGATTAGTTATATTGACGGACATGTTTTTGGGTTGATGTCCGAACTCACGACCAAAGCCAATGATCGACTGCGTCATCGGGGCGTCGATAACAACCTGTCCCGCATTGTCCGCGTGGTGCCAGATTAGCTCGCCGGTTTGCGATAAAATCGGACTGGACATTGGCGGTTGTGGATAATTGTTCTTGTCATTTTTAAACGATTGAATGCGCGTTTGAAACATGAGCGGAATGGCATGCGAAAATCCCGGCGTAAACATGGGCATATTTGACGCATCTTCACGGATACCCTCAATCAACTGTTCGCGACTATAATTCCGCAATACAACGTTTTGCGCCGATTGAATATCGCCGCGGTGAAACATCAATGACGCGGCGGCAATGGTGGCCATTTTTACCGGATCGGCATAGAGGTCAAAATAGTTTGGCGTTTTGTCGTTCCATTCCTGTGGATCGCCATGTTCCAGCGTGTAAAAGAAAATGCCGTCCCAGTTTTGCAGCAGCGCGTAGGCGGCAAGAATGGGCACGCCTTCACAAGCATACTCGTTCGGAAAAGGATGATTGGTCTCCGACACCGTGTATGGTTTGCCCGTCACCGCCGAGCGCGATAACTGCACAACAGTGCTGCGAAACGGATCATTCACCATGGGCGTGTTTTTGATGGAAAACGTGTTTTGGCCGGTCTCGGGATCTTTAAAATAGTTCGGATGCTGCCAATACACGTGTCCGTCGACAACATCCAGTTCGGCGAGCGAGAACAGCAGGGCATAACCGGGTTTACTATGATTGTGATCGCTGTTGCCGGCAACGTGCGCGTGCAGCTTGAGATCGTTTTTCAGATATTCATACATGCCGGTGAAAAAGGCGCGTTCGGTTTGTATGATAAATTCGGCTTCGGTGTGAAAGCGCAATTTAGAAGCCTGCTCAAATTCATCCGGTTTGAGGCGAGGCAATAAATCGCCTTCGGTTACTCCAGCTTCAGCTTTTAATTTTTTAAGATCATCCAAAGCGATGTTTTTCGACAGCCACACATTATACTTTTGCGTCAACTGTTGGGCGTACGATGGCGGAATATCCGACCAGGTTCCCGTACTGCCTGTGGTATTTTCGCCCAGCAATCGGCCGGTGAACCACGCCTCCACCAGCGAGTTTTCATTGACAATTTCGACAATAATCAACGCCGGTTCATCAACATATGAATTTCCGGTATATGGATTGGTATGCGTCAACAGTTGTGAGGCGTACTCTTTTTGCAGTTCAATGATATGGTCGTCAAAGAGGGTCACGGCCTTGGCCAGACCGAGGAGGTGATGATCCGCCACGTCATCGCCCGCGCGAAAATTGCGACCGACATTCAAATTAAAATTCGAATAGATGCCCCGCTTTTTCAATTCGGCCATAAAAAAGTCCAGCCGATCCAGTTGAGCCGGTTCCATCTCGCGAGTCGTGTTGAGCTCATAGTTAAAAATGCTTTTATCGCGGCCCCAATTGGAATCGAGGAAATGAAAGCGCACGCCATTGATGCCGATTTTCGCGAGAAATTCAGCCACGCGCGGCGCATCCTCTTTTTCCGGGAAACAGGCGCCGCCGGTAAGATTGACACCCCAGATACGCAGGCGTTTGTCGTTTGCCGTATAAAAGTGCCCATCCTTGATGGTCGTGAATCCGGCCTTGCCGGCGGGTGTCTCGAGCAGAAATGACAGATCGAGATCAGAGTGTGCAAAACCACGCCAGTCCATGGAAAACGGGACGAGATTATCATTGTTATGGAAAATATGCTGCGCATGTGCGGCAGCGAAAAACCATAACGCTATCAGCAAAAACCACATTCGCATGACATTTACCTTTCAATTTGTAGAGAGTACGATCCAGTCGCGATTTGCGAAAACAGGGTCTACGACCAGATCACAAACATCACCGTCACAGCGGCTGCAATTCGGGAATGAGTTTGATGATGTGCTGGGCGGCGCGAAATCCTGCTTTGCCGTCGAACGGATCGACCAGGGTTCGAACCACCTCGTCGCGCTGTCTTTTTCGCTCGTTCGGTGCGCGCAACGCGTGCTCAATCGCCGGCTTTAATTCGTCAAACGTATCGATGCGCGCTGAGACCAACTCGATCATCTGCAACACATCCGGCATGGTGCGCGCGGTCGTCGGCACACGAAAAGTAATGATGGGTTTGTCCAGTAAACAAAATTCGGCGATCAGCGACGTCGTGTCGCTGATACATACATCCGCCAGTTTAACGTAACGCAGAATATCAAAATCTTGAATGAAATAAATGTTGGCGTTATTCTTCAGTGGCTGGACGTAGAGGTCACTCGTCCAGCTATGAACGGTGACAAGGAGGTTGTAGGTGGGCGCCAGCTCGTTTAGGCGGTTGTACCATTTATCTATGGCGGACATGCCGCTGCCGTCCCACGTGGCCGAGAAAAGGACCGTCTTTTTTCCCGGATGCAAGCCGATCCGCTCGGCCAGCTTTTGTTGCGCGGACTCGTCCATCGAACCGTCGAGGATTGAATCGGTTTTTGGATAGCCGATCACTTTGGCCGTGGTGACGCCGTGTTTTATTATGCGCTGCAGATCGGCCTCGGAGGTCAGAAAAAAAATATCGAACATATTGTAATAGTAGGCTTTTGGAAATCGTTTGAAGCTGTAGGCGCCATGCGTAAAACCTATTTTGATGATTTTTTTTACCGGGAATTTCCACGCCGATTTTCGAAACAAAATGACCGCATCCGGAAAAACCGGCGCGCGCCGGGCGTCAAAGCCCATCTCGCGCAGCTTGTCGCGCACTTGCGTATTTTTTGCCACAATGGTAACGGGAGCCAGATACTTTTGCACATTCTGAAAAAGAATGGCGTCAAATGCATCCTCACAATAGAGGATCGTTTGTTTTTTGCGCCGGAAAAATCGAGCGACCTGCCAAGCGGCGGCATAAGGCCAGCGCGCGAAATAATAGGAGAGAACCATAATTTTTTCTATCAAAGTGAGACCGTCACGACGGCTAATAGGTAAGAATTTTAAATTGAAATATCAAATAAAATTGACAGACGTTGGACCTGTATGGGATTCTTTTGTTGTTCGAGTGATTTAATTGCTTATATTGCATCAAACCATCTAACAACAAGCGGGGTTATCATGACGTTCTTCATGCGAGTCGTTGCTTTTTTGTGGGCAATCACCTTGACTGCTCAGGATTTCGGGGTTCCTGATCCGCCGTTGCCGACCACTCTGCCGAACTTTTGGAAAAGTACACTGAAGGACATTAACGTAGAAATCGAGCAGGTTCAGAACGGCGACGTCCAGATTGTCGCCACGTCGCCGGGCGGTTTGCCGATTCATCTTGTTTCTTATGGTGAAAAGGACGACCTGGGCTCACAGGCCAATTACAATTCCGCAGTTGCGGCGCGACATCCGGAATTTTATGCGAGAAAGGACAGGTCAACAAAACCGGTTGTCTTTTTCCTCGGGCCTGTTCATGGGCAGGAGATTGAAAATATCGTCGGTCTGGTCAATTTGATTCATGTCCTGGAAACCGGGGAGGACTATCGCGGCAAAACCTGGCCGGCGCTGGTGCAAAAAGCGCAGCAGTGCCGCATTCTCATCATCCCATGCGGCAACCCGGATGGCCGGAACAGATGTCCGTACGACAGCTTTCTCGGCTTGCCGACCAAAACGATGACCAAATATGGTCAGGGCACACGCAAGGACGGCAGCCTGTATGACTGGCCCGGGGCCAAGACGGTGCATCCCATGCGCGGGAATGTGGGAATTCTCGGCGCTTATTTTAATGACGATGGCATCAATCCCATGCACGACGAGTTTTTTGCCCCGATGGCCGAGGAGACCAAGGCCATTCTAAAAGTGGCGCGAGACGAAGCGCCGGATTTGGCGGTGTCTTTGCACTCGCATGAAAACGAACCGGTGGTGCTTCAGGCGTGTTATGTGCCCATGTTTATGAAAAAACGAATTGTCAATTTGTCCGAAAAGGTCAAGGCGCGCTACGAATCGGTTGGATTGCCGTACGGCGCCATTCTGCAACCAGAAATCGAAGACGATACTTTTCCGCCGCGATTTTATTTTAATCTCACCAGCGCCATTCATCACACGAGCGGCGCCATGGCTTTTACTTTTGAGTGCTGTCACGGTTCGAGCAGTGAGAATGCGCCGGAGATCAGTTTAACCCACGAGGCCATTCTGGATGTGCAACTCCATCTGTTTGATGTTTTGCTTGAGTATGCGCTGGAGAATCGGTTGTTCTGGGAAGAATGAGGAAAAGTTGCGACGCACTGGCACGTGCGTCGCAACAAACTATGGTTATTTCTGCAAACGATACCACGGCAAGCGGTTTAACGGCGTGTCGACCGCTACGGTTTTGGGGCCTTTGACTGTTGAGCCGTCATCGCCAATCCAGGTGCCCGGTGGGAAAACGATCTCGCGCGTGCGGGCATCTTTTTGCAAGACCGGCGCTACGAGAATTGTTTCACCGACTAAAAACTGGTCATTGATGTCCGCATAACCCGAATGCGGATAATGATACTCCAACGTCGTGACGATCGGTTCGCCGGTTTGCGCGGACAAGGTGGCGAGCGCAAGAATTTCTTCGCCCAATTGTGTGTGCAGATCAGCCGCTTCTTTGCAGGCTTGAAAATGCTCCGCATCCAGCACACGCCACGGCGCGACGGAAAACTGCATCATCGGCATGAGAGCGTGGCACTGTGCCGCGCGCACGACAAGTTCCTGATCCACGGCGCTCAAATCAATAAAACTCAAATACTCGCCGCCGCCAATCATGTCGGGGCAGGAGAAGGGATAGCCCATCAAACCGAGATTGATCATGCCGGGGATGAGCATGCGCAGATCCTCCCACGAATGGCGCTTGTCGCGTAACCGCTGCGCCAGCGGCTGACCGCCCATTTTCCAGCAGGCACGATATTCATTTAGCGGATAATCGAGGCCGATTTTGGCAAACAGCTCGGAATGATAATTGGGGTGCGGCATATCGGCATAACTTTTCACCGGGCTCAAATAACTGGGTTCGTCATAGTACGCCGCATCGCCGCCGTCCAGCTTAAAGCCGTCCACGCCATATTCTTCCACGAGAAAATCCAGTTGATCCTTGAGGAATTTATAGCCATCGGGATTCGATAAATCGATGACCGCGCTGTAACCGTTCCACCAATTCAAAATGGCCGGCGCTTTGGGATTGTCGCCATTAGTGAGCCAGACTGTCTTTTTTCCATTGACATGATCCAGGTACAAGCGTTTGTAAAACTGGCCGTCCGAGGTGATGTACGGACACACCCAGAGCATGAGTTTGAAGCCAAGGTTGTGCAGTTCGGTCATCATCGCCTTGGGATCGGGAAAGGTCAGCGGATCAAAATCCCAATCGCCATAATCATTCGCCCAGCCTTCGTCAATCATCAAGACGCCGGGCGCAAAACCGCGATCAACAATATTGCGCGCATAGTCGAGCACTTTGTCTTGCGATTGATAATAGGTAAACTCGATCCACGTATTGAACTGCGGTGTGGTGAACAACAGCGCGTCCGGGATTTTTCCCGATGGCGGAAAGTACGTCTCGCTCACATATCGGTACACCTCTTTTAATGTTGTACCGTGTTGACCGATGATCGGCTCTTCAAAGTTCGACGATATGGATATGTTTTTTTGACCGTCGTAGCGCATGGCAAACGGATGTTCCGACCAGATAAAACGGCCCATGTTGGAAATCAACAGGGGCTGCACCTGATTCCATGCGGTGTTGCCGTATAGATCGATCTCAAACGGCTCCTGGCCGAACGGCATAAGATGCGCCTGACTGACGACGCCAAACCACCATTTCTCATCGTCCAGCACGTGCACTGATTTTGAAAATGTCATGTCGCTTTTCCCGAAAAGTATGTTCATTGTTAACAGAAAAATGATGGCGCTGAATTTGAGCGTGTGTTGCATCGACAAGACCTCGAACGTTTGATGGAGAATTAATAAACGATGGGTAGTTGTTTGAAAGTAAAGATAATTTTTTAAATTACAAAACAGTCCATCAACCGAAAAGAAAAATGATGACGATACGACCGTTTACCGAAAAGGATTTATCTCACTTACACACGCTGCAACCGGAGGGGTGGGTTCCAATTGAGCCGAGTTTTACCTTCTTTCTGAGCCAGCCATTTTGTTTCCCTTTTGTGGCGGTAAAAGACGGGCAGATAGTCGGCACGGCCAACGGCATTCAAAATGGCCGTTCGGCCTGGATCAGCCACATCATCGTTGCGCCGGGTTCTCGACGACGCGGCATTGGCGCTCAATTAACGCACTTTATACTCGATGAATTGTCTCGCCGCGGCAATAAAACCATTCTGCTTGTGGCATCGGAAATGGGCGAAAAACTGTATCCGCGTTTTGGTTTTCGCACGGTCGGCCATTATTTATTTTACCGGGGAGAATCGCCCGACACGCAAACGCTGTCTCCATACATTCGGGTCGCACAGCTCGGCGACGAGCAAACCATCCTGGCGCTTGACAAAAAGATGTCCGGCGAAGATCGCTCGGCGCTGCTCAAACTGCACCTGCGTGGCGCTTATGTGTACGAATGTTCGTTTCCGCGACGCCTGTGCGGTTTTTATATGCCGACGCTGGGCGAGGGGCTGGTCGTTGCCCGCGATAACGATGCCGGAATTGAACTGTTCAAAAAGCGGCTTTTCACGCACCCGGAGCGCATTGTTGTGCCGAAAGACAATGTGGTGGTGAACGAGTATCTCGCCGCTCTGGGTTTTGCGCATATATCCACAGCGCCCAGAATGGTGCTCGGGAAAAATGTCCGCTGGCGGCCGCGTTTTATGTTTAGCCGTGTCGGCGGCTGGTACGGATAAATGAAAACAACATAATTACTCACATAGAGGTTCACATGGATGCAACTCTTGCGCTTTTGATCATTGCACTGGTTTACGCCATCGGTGATGTGGTCTCCGCCAAAACCAAAGCCGTATTGTCGATGCTCTTTGTCGCCGGCATCATTTTCCTTGTCGGTTTTTGGTTTGGTTTGCCCAAAACACTTTTTGACGACTCGAACGCCTTTGCTTTTGCCATTGCCGTTATTCCAATGCTCATGGCGCATATGGGATCGCTGCTGAACGTGCAGGAATTAAAAGAAGAATGGAAAACCGTACTGATTGTGCTTTTCGCTCTGATCGCGGTTGCGCTTCTGTTGTTTATCGTCGGTGCGCCGCTTTTTGGAAAACAGTATGCGATTGCCGCCGCGGGGCCAATCACTGGCGGCGTGGTCGCCACGTTGATTATGCAAGAGGCATTGACCGCAATGGGTCTCGATACTATTGTCGTCTTTGCCACGCTGCTGCTGGTGCTGCAATCGTTCGTCGGCTTGCCGATCGCGTCCACTTGTTTATCTCGCGAAGCCAAAAGATTGTTACGCGATCGAGACAGCGTGTCGACCGACAAGTCGGAAAAAAATCAATCGGTTTACAAGCCGAAATGGCGTCTGTTGTCCGATGCCCCCAAGTCCATGCAAACCGCGTTTATACTCATTGCCAAGGCGATGTTGGTGGGCTGGCTTGGCGTGCAGGCCGCCCATCTGCTCAACGATGTGATCAATAAATATGTTATGGCCTTGATCTTTGGTATCGTCTTTACCGAAATCGGTTTTCTCGATCGCAAAGTCCTCGACAAAGCCGGCTCAACCGGTCTGGCGCTTTTTGTCCTGTTGATTCCCGTGTTTCACAGCTTGCCCAACGCCACACCGGCCATGGTGGTCTCGTTGATCGTTCCCATTGTTTTATCATTCCTCATCGCTTCCGTGGCGATTGTGGCGATTACATTTATTCTCTCCAGGCTGTTCAAATACTCCTGGGCCTTGTCCATGGCCATTGGTTTTTCCTGCATGTTTGGATTTCCCGGAACGTTCATTATTTCCGAGGAAGTCACCAAGGCGCAAGCCGGTTCCGAGGAAGAACGTGATTATTTGCTGGCGCACATTCTTCCGAAAATGCTCGTGGCTGGATTCACCACAGTGACCATCGCTTCGGTGATTATTGCCGGGCTTTTGGTAAAATTTTTATGATTGAAAAGCCACTTTTCAATCTGTAAAATGAGGCGTCGTGCTGTATAATGGTCTGTGGGAATTATCGACGCAATTTTTCAAGGGTGAACGACAGCGCTGCATGCCGCCGAAAAATTGTGCAGGAGGAACGGATTCTTTTGGAGAGAGAACATGAGACTCAAAACACTGATGTTGAGCTTTATATTTTGCGGCGCGATTGCTGCGTTTGCGGCCAAACCGCGCCTCATCGTAACGACGGATATTGGCGGCGATCCGGATGACAGCCAATCCAT
>CAYSNA010000162.1:9922-11254 GCA_964432185.1 uncultured Cytophagia bacterium | reverse complement strand
CATGTTTGTCGAGCTGCAGGTTTTTGATGCCAGCGGCCGCCACGTGTCCACGCTGATCAATGAATTCCAGATGGCGGGCGACCATAAAATTGTCTTTGATGGCACAAATCTGCCAAGCGGCATTTATTTCTATCGGCTGGATACGGAACACGTTCAGTCACATGGCAAGATGATTTTGTTGCGGTGATGACAATTCCGTAGAGATGTATTTGCGTTATTTATGATTTTTTTGCAAGCAGCTGTGGGGTAAAGCAAGAGACAATTTGGCAAGTTCAAAAAAAGAGCCGGATGTCAGTTGACATCCGGCTCTGGATATTATCGCATCAGCACCATCTTGTTCGTCACCACATCGTATGATGTTTCCACTTTGTACAGATAGACGCCGCTGGCGAGGTTGGAGGCGTCAAACGCCACCGTGTGCTCGCCGTTGGTGTTATGAGCATTTACCAGCGTCTGCACTTGACGGCCGTTCATGTCATAGACCGTAACCTTGACATTACCGGGCAACGGCACGTTGTAGGAAATCGTCGTCGTCGGGTTGTACGGGTTCGGATAATTCGTCGCCGACAGCGCAAAAACTTTAATAACGCGCGCATTGTCATCGACAGCGACGGCGCCCGGATCGGTCAACATCACATCGTCAATGTACCAGTCTTCGCCTTCACCAGTGCCGAGAAAATCCGGGAACAAGGCGATTTTGGTATATTTAAACGCTTCCACGCCGCTGAGATCAAAAACCAGTTCTTCCCACTCGCCGCCAACGGCGGTTTTTACAGTGGTCTCCACCATCACACTGCTGTTTTCCCACAGCTCAACTTTGAACATGAACTGCATATCCGGGCCCGGGGCCAACACTTTGAGGCGAGCTTCGCTGAGGATTTCGGTATCAATCGGTTCAAATTTTTCCGCAATAGCAAAGCCTTCCCAGCCCACATCCGCCACTGTAAACATCAGACCGCAATAGGCGCTTTTATTAATGCCGGAGGTATCGGGATTCGGTTCGATGTAAAACTCGCTGTTGTCATTGCCCCAATAGTGCATGTAAGGAACGACGGTATCGAAATCAATCAGAATGCCGTTATTGGTAACGGCGAGCAGGCCGCCGCGGGTGTGACGGATATTGTCAATCCACCACTCTTCGCCTTCGGTCGCCGCGCCAAAATCGGGGTGAATGGAGATGCGATCATACATGCCGGCTTCCGCTTCGGAAAAGTCAAAATGCAGCGTATCCCATTCGGCCGCGCGCGTGGTCTTTACCTCAACAATTTTCATCATCGTCTCATCCGACGAGCTGAACATTTTGACGGCGACGTTTTTATCCGCGGCCGGGGC
>CAYSNA010000162.1:0-9822 GCA_964432185.1 uncultured Cytophagia bacterium | reverse complement strand
GAAGTCGCGGCCAGAATCAAAACAAACACAAACAGAGAAACAATCTTCATTACAACCTCCTTTAGGAATGTGATATGGAACGTGAATTACACTTGTGGAACATCAAAAGGCACAAAAATCTTTCAGCAATTTTTCATGGGTTATCGGGCAAGAACAATTTTTTCATAGCCGGTGGACAAAGACGATCGAACCCGAACGAGATAAACACCGCTCGTCCAGTCGGAGGCGTCCAGCGTAAAGTAGTGCTCGCCGCTGTGTTCCGCCGTAGTATGAGCGGCGACTTTTTGACCGACAAGATTAAAGACAGTTATAGTCACGTCGGACGGCGCGGTCAGTTGATATCGAATCACCGTTTTTGCATTAAATGGATTGGGATAAATCGTCAGATCGAGCTCCTTATTGATCGGTGTTTTTGTGCCGTTATCGGACACGGCGCTCAGATCGGGAAAATCAAAATTGTTAAACGTTTGAAAAAAATCCGTTCCCAAAACCGATTGATGGGCGGCCAGGCCAAAAATCAGCGTCGAACTATCGACGCCCTGCACGTCATCGGCGCGCCAGTCCGGTTGATTGACACTGAAGCGCCAAAGAAATTTTTTCGTCCCACCGGGCACGGTGTAAACGCCCACTTCGTTCGTCCACAAATTGTCAATATCGGCAGCGACGGTCGAGTCAACGGGGGAAAATCCGGCGAGAACATGCGGCGAACAGACCTTGCCGGGATTGTACTTGAAATTATCCGCGTTGTAGCCGCTGCCGGAAAATCCGGAGGCCCCGGCGCCGGTGCCCCACACGTACGAAGGCGCCGTCGTTTCATCGGCCCACCACAAACGATCCGCCAGCATGGCGTTCTTGAGAAAACCGAGATAACCCGGATTGATGGTAAAAAAATGGCAGAGATAATAGGGAAACTGAATGACAAAATTAGAGAGGTAATTGCCGGGCGAATCGGTCAGCAGGGCAATATCCTTATAAACGGAAGTCGGCAGCGCGGCGGCGTTTTCATAATGTTTGTCCCACAACAATCCGGCGCGCACATTATCTCGCGGATCGTGTTTGGCCAGCCAGGCGACAATCATATATTCATTGAACGGCAGCGTTTTGAGTCCGCCTCTGCCCTGCTCGTCAAAGGTCATGTACAGTTCGCCGCGATCGGCATTGCTGATAGCGGAGCTCCAGTCAATCGACAAATAGAGTCGATCCGCCAGCCGCGCGATGTCGGCATTGGCGGAAAAATATTTTTTACAGAACAGCGCCCCGGAGATGAGGATGCCGGTATCGATACTCGAATATTCGCTGTTCCAGGCGCGCGCGCCGGTTTTCAGGTCGATCCAGTGGCGGAAAAAGCCGTTCACCGGATTGCGCGCCGGTTTGAACCCGGCAATTTGCCCGGACATGGCTTGAAGCGTTTGTTGCGCCAGCGCTTCGGCGTTATCGATCAAAGCAAGCGTATCGGCGATGCACAACGACACCAGCCCCATGCCCACCGACGCGATGGAGCAGGGATGAAATTGCGGCCCTTGAAATCGCGCCGCATCGGCATAGACGCCGACATCATTTCGCAGGAACTGAAAGAGTTCGAATGTGCCGTCGATGATCTGATGGATATTTTTCGCTTGAGATTGACAAATGTCGTAAGCGCTTTGAGGGCGAGAATTAAATGATACATCACGCTGGGAAAAGGCGTGCGAGACAAGGAGAAGGATCAACAAAAACCGAGGCATAAAATTACGGGCCATGATGGAGGTCCCATATTATTCAATTTGTTAATTGAATGAACATAAGCAAAATTTATTTCACCTGCAATACTCCTGTTTTACTTTTTACGATTGTTTGCGCCAGTATAAAAAGCCGCGCCGATAAAAAAATCAGACCACGGTCTGCATTCTGCCCAGTTACACCTGAACCGGCAGACCGCTCGCCGCCGATTGGTACAAGGCCTCTTCGATTTTTATGTTCTTCAAATAGACATCCAGCGATGTGGCGAACTCTTGGCCGTTCAGCAAACAATCAACAAAATGTTTTTGGGTGGCAAAAACGCAATCGCCGGAAAAATTGACGAGCTTGAAATCGTACGGGTGTTCGACCGGTTTTTGACCGAGTTTCTGGATGCTAATGTTGCCGTTGCCATCCATTCGAATGCTGCCTTTATTGCCTTCGACGAGAAAATCGCCAAAGGTGTTGCGCGGATTGTCGACCTCAGCTTCGTTGTAGCGATTGGCGTCGAACACACCAATAGCGCCGTTGGCAAAACGGAAAACCAGCAAAGAACAGTCTTCACCTTTGATGACCGGATTGAGCCGGCGGTTGATGGCATAAACGGACTGAACATGACCGGCGAGAAATTGAAACGTATCGATAAAGTGGATGCCCATTTCGTGAATGAGAAAACGTTCCATGTCGCGAAAATAGGGTTGACGGCCGAGATAGGCATCGTCGCCCCAGCCGTCGCCCTGGCGGCTTTTGAATGTGAGCGAGTGTAATTTATCGCCAATGACGCCATCGCTGATCAGTTTTTTGATTTCCTGATGCCACGGCTGCCAGCGGAAATTTTCGTGCACCATGCAGCGAATGCCGCTTTGGTTCAACACATCTCGAATTTTTTCGGCGTCGTTTATATCCGGCGCGAGCGGCTTTTGCACGATGACATGGATGCCGCGTTCGGCCGCGACTCGGATGATCGGCAGATGCGTTGGCGGCGGTGAAATGATATCAACAAAATCCGGTTTCTCGATCTCAAGCATCTCGATATAATTGGTGTAGCTTTTGGGGATGCCAAACTGCGCGCACACTTTTTTCACTTTATCCGCGTCCAAATCGCAGGCTGCAAGAATGGTCACGTCGGGAATCCGGTTCCAGGCTTCATATTGAAATTGCGCAAAATACCCCGCACCGATACAGGCGCCTCGTAACATTAATACTCCTCCAAACTCTGTTCGGGACGCATGAGCATCCACAATAAAATGGCGCCACCGTTAAGCACAGCGCCGATGATAAAAAACGGTGTGACCGAACCGGTCCAGGCTTTGAGATACGGGAAGGCCAGCGCCGTAATAAATGAGCCGATATTGCCGGCCATGTTCATGGTGCCGGAGACGGCGCCGGAATTCTTTTTACCAATATCGACGCAAAATGACCAGGATGGACTGAGGGTCATGTCAGCGCCAAAAATGGCAATGGACAAAAAGAAAACGGCGGGCAGTACGTCAGTCATGTAAATGCTGACAACGAGGCCGACAGCGGCGAGGAAAAAGCCGATAATCGCGGGGACGCGACGCGAGGCCTGCCAGCGGCCGCTTTTGTAAATTCGATCGACCAGCCAGCCGGAGAACCAGTTACCCAAAGCGCCGGCGATGAGCGGGGCGGCGGCGTACAGTCCGGCATCCACAGCCGTGAGTCCGTAGGTTTTTTTTATGTGCGGAAACAGCCAGGTCAGCGTGAAAAAAAAGGTGAAATTGCTGCAGAAATATTGCCCCATGGCCATCCACATATTTTTCGAACCAAAGAGTAATCTTGAAGACAATTTTGGCGACTCGGTGGCAGAAGGCTGCTGCCGGTTCTCCAGGATGTAATTCAATTCTTTTTCAGAAATGTTTTTCTTGGTCGTGGGATCGTCACGGAACCAGAAGAACCAAAAGAGCGCCCAGGCAAATCCGATGATGGCGAGAATAAAAAAGCTCAAACGCCAGCCGAGCGCTGTCACCATCCAGGCGACGAGCGGCAGGGCGAACGCCGCCCCGAGCCGCGAGCCGGAAAAATTGATACCGGTGACGAGTCCGCGCTCTTTCATCGGAATCCAGGAAAACGTCGCGCGCGCAATGCCCGGAAACGCGCCGGCTTCTCCAATGCCAAAGAGAAAGCGAAATACTAAAATGGAGATATAATTAAAGGCCGCGCCGGTCAGCCCCGTGAACACGGACCAAAACGTCACCACGCCGGCCAGAATTTTTCGCGGGCCGAATCGATCCGCCAGCATGCCGGACGGCGTCTGGAACAACGCATAGCCAAGGGCAAATGCGGACAGCACCCAGCCCATCTGTTTGTCACTCAGACCGAGTTCACCGGCGATCGGATCTTTGGCGGCGGAGATGCAGACGCGATCAATGTATAAAAGCACAGAGAGTAAAAAAGTGCCGAAGACAAGAAGGTGCCGTTTTGGAATTCCTGCTTTCATAGTGTCCTCTGGTTTTGGTTGATTATTGATCGCTCGGCATATCCATGCCGAGCGTGAGATCATGTGGGACGTACGTCCCAATGCATTCTGCGGACGGGATAAATATCCCGTCCGATCCACACTTAATCCTCAATCGCAATCGCTCGCACCGGCGAACCGTCGCCATTTTCAATTTTCAGCGGCAAGGCCTGGAACTGCACTTTTTTCTGTGTGATCTGATTGAGATGGCACAAGCCCTCAACGATAATGATATCCGCGCCGAGCAAAATTTTATGGATGCGCTGAATTTCCTCGCGATTATTCGGATTTGCCACGGCCGGCGGTTCGACACCGAGCATATTGACGCCGTGCTCGCCGCACCACAACGCCAATTCTTCGCTCACTCGCGGCAAGGCGTCCCGATATTCCGGCTGAGTCACGCGTTCGCCCCAGCCGGTGTTGAGGAGCAGGCTGTCGCCGGTCTTGAACGTATCGGCAACATCACCAAGGTGCGCCGGCATGATTTGAGATTTCGGCGCAATACCGTATAAATCCACGATCCACGCCGGGCCGATCAGGCGTTCCAGCGGCCAATCGGCAACCGATTTATCATTGACGTTGTAATGATTCGGCGCATCGATATGCGTACCGCAGTGCGAATACAGATGATACGTCTGCGCATTCCAGCCGTGCTTGTCGTAATTGTATTTCGGCTCAAACTCGACGCCGCGCATGCCGGGTTTTAGCGTCAATGTCAGATCGATGATTCTCATTTACAGCGCCGCAATAATCGCATTGGTCACTGTTGATGTTGACGCTGATCCGCCAATATCGCGCGGCCAGTTTGCTTTGTCTTCCAGCGCTTTATAAATGGCCTGCTCAATGCGTTTCGCCGCGTCGATTTCGCCAAGATGTTCGAGCATCAAGCCGCCGGACCAGATTGCGCTGACCGGATTGGCAATGCCCTTGAAGGCGATGTCCGGCGCCGATCCATGAATCGGCTCAAACATGGACGGATAGTCTTTTTCCGGATTAATGTTACCCGACGGTCCAAGTCCCAAACTGCCCATGAGCGCGCCGCCAAGATCACTCAAAATATCGCCGATCATGTTGGTGGTCAACACCACATCAAAATGCTGCGGCCGCAGCACAAAGTTGGCGCTGGCGTTGTCAACGTACATTTTCTCATAGGTGACGTCCGGATACTGCTTGGCAACCTCGCCGATGAGCTGGTCCCAGTACAACATACTGTGAATGAGCGTATTCGATTTGGTCACGTTGGTGACCAGCCCTTTGCGCTTTCGCGCCAGTTTGAAGGAATAATGCGCCACGCGCTCAATCCCCTTGCGGGTAAAAATGCTCGTCTGGATGGCAAAACCTTCCGGCGTCTCTGGATTGATGAAATTACCGGTTTCGGAAAACTCGCCTTCGGTGTTTTCGCGGATGATGACAAAATCGACCTCACCCGCTTTGGCATTGCGCAACGGGCTCGGCACGCTCGGCAGCACTTTTACCGGGCGAAAGTTAACGTACTGATGAAAGCCCTTGCGCACGCGAAAGGTGTAGCGCGTCGCCGGCAATGTGTCATCCACATCCGGAAGGCCGACAGCGCCAAAGTAAATGGCGTCAAATGGTTTTAGCAGCTCCAGAGCATTCGCGGGCATAAACTCGCCGGTCTCTTTGTAATACTGCGCGCTGTAAGGGAACTCGGTATACTCGCAGCTAAAGCCTTCGGATTCACCCAGTGTATCAATAACGCGTAATCCTTCAGGTACAATCTCTTGCCCAATACCGTCACCGGGAACGACGGCGATATTGTATGTTTTCATTTTTCTACTCCAAAAAGTTTTTTTGATGGAACTCAGATTTTACGGACGAAACGGATTTATAGCAGTACTTTTCTCAATCCGTCTTCATCCGTAAAATCCGTTCGATCCGTGTTCTATTGATAAAGCGTATAAACGTTAAGAAAATTAACAAGAACTGAATTCATCAATCCATTTTGGCGCGGCGTTCTTTCACGACCTGACGTACATTTTTCCAGGCGGACACGAACATGTCGCGAAAATATTCGACCGGTCCATATTCTTCGTATTCCTCAACGGTCAGGCCATCATTCATATATGCCTGCACAAACGGTTTGACGGTGAGCAGTTGATCCAGCACATCCGGCTGCACGGGATTGAACAGGCGCGATACAACGGGTAAATCCAGTTCCAACAACTTGTCAGCGTGCCCCTGCCAATTCATGGTGATGCAGACATCGCCGCCGACCATTTCGGTAAAGTGTTGCAAACCACGCACGCCACCGCCAATAAAACCGAGCTCATAGCCGCGGTCATCGCGCATCTGCACCACCTTTTTGGCAATGACCATTCCGGCTTGATAGAGAATATCCGGATTTATGTTGATGCCGAGTTTGTCCACTTCCTTGTGCAGCCATTCATCATAAATGCCGGTGATGAGCGAAAAATACATAACCGGTTTGGTTTTGGTCTCTTTGATGATTTTATGATACATCTCGCACACATCAATAAACTGACTAACGCCCATCACCTCGGTGGCGTTGAGCGGCGTGTTCTCGGCGATGAGAACGTTCATCGCCTCCAGCCCGGCGGCGGTCGCGGGAATTTTGATCATCATATTGGGGCAAATGTCGCGATTCAGTCTGGCTTCGTCAATGATCACTTGAGGATCTTCCTCATGTATCGGATCGCCCTGAATGCTGACATAACCGTGCTCGCCGTTGGTTTTCTCGTACACCTGCATAAAAACCTCGGCAATACCGGTGATGAGCTTGCGCTGAAAGCGGCAGACCACATCGTTATCATCGTCGGTCTCTTTAATGCAGTCGTCGAGAATGCCCAGCGCATATGGTTTTTCTTCGGGATGGGTGATCATCTTCCAGGTGTAGGATGGATTTTGCGTACACCCGACGGCGCCGGCATTTATGGCCAATTGCGCCTCTTGGCGCGTCACATTATTGATCCACATTTTCGTCGGCGTCAGCGCACGCACGCGATGAAAGTAATCATTTTTCATTGTTATCTCCAATCGATCGATTGATGGAAAAACACATCATTTTAAAACGTGGTGGCAAGAGAGAATGTCCAACACACGTTGTCGCAGGTTGCACATCATCAGGTTAGAGTGATGCATGCAATATACTAAAATTGATTTGATAAAAGCAACAACTCACATGCATTTTGTATTCAAAATGCATGACTTGAAAAATAAATCCGCGCACAATGAAATGAGTTTACTTTTTCTATGGATAATCTTAAATTTGTTGCATGCAAAAATTTTCCCAGTCACCCAGTCGAATCAAAGCTGTTCTCAATGCGCTTGACGAGCAGCTGCAAAAAGCCAAATCGGTGCTCATTGTTTTGCACGATAATCCTGATCCCGACGCACTCGCCAGCGGTTTATCGCTTGCCACGCTTGCGGAATCCTTTTGCGGCACAAAAGCGACGATCGCCTATGGGGGCTTGTTGGGACGTTCTGAAAACCGCGCTATGGTATCTCTCCTGGAAATCCCACTTGTCAAAATGGAATCCATCAATTTTAATAAATATGATTGCATAGCCATGGTTGACACCCAACCCGGCCAGGGCAATAACTCTCTGCCCCAGCATATCAAGACCAATATCGTTTTTGATCACCACGCCTCGAGCTTGGACATTAATGCTGATCTTGTTGTCTATAATTCAAAAATCGGCGCCACGGCGACCTTGTTATGCGAATTGTTGATCATGGCCGGTATCGATTTCAAAGTCAATCTGGCTACGGCCATTGCCTATGCCATTCGCTCCGAGACGCAGGAACTTCGCCGCGAGGCCAACAGGCGTGACATTCAGGCGTATCTCACGGTTTATCCACTATGCAGTTTGCCCAAAATGGGCGCCATTACCAATCCCACGCTCGTTGACAGCTATTTTCATGAGCTGGCCATCGCGTTGAATCGCGCCTGCAAATTTCGCCAATTGATGTTTATCCCGCTCGGCTATGTCGGAGCGCCGGAAATCATCGCCGAAATGGCGGATATGTTTTTGCGGCGCGAGCGCACGTCGTGGGTGTTGGCAGTCGGCAATATTAACGGCACGATGTATTTATCATTGCGAACGAATAAAAAAGATGCCAAAGCATTTCGAATCATCCAAAAAATTGTGCAGAACAATGTCAATGCCGGCGGGCATGATCAGTTCGCCGGCGGCCGCATCGATTTGGAAAACGGCGATCCGACAGACATGATGTTTCTTGAGGAGAGCGTTCGAAACCGATTTGCCGAGGCGCTCGGCATCAAAAAAGCCAACTGGAAACCGTTGCTAAAAAAGATATAACCAACTGTATTTACAAAAGCGTGTGGAATAACGGCGCGCTCGTTGCGTGTTATGTCCCACATAAAAAATAAAGGATTTTCCCAATGGAGAACGATTTGACCAGCTATCAGGATCGCCATCTCGGATCCGCGGAGGAGCGCGCCGAGATGCTGCGACACGTCGGCGCGACGTTAGATGAACTCATTGATCAGACGATTCCTCACACCATACGCCTCGATCAGCCGCTTGACCTTCCCCAGGCCATTTCCGAACAAGAGTATCTCAATCACATTCGAACAGTTGCAGAAAAAAACAAGGTTTTTAAAAGTTATATCGGCTTGGGCTATTACAACACCATTACGCCGAGTGTGATTGTGCGAAACGTGTTTGAGAATCCCGGGTGGTACACGCAATATACGCCGTATCAGTCGGAAATTTCGCAGGGGCGATTGGAAGCCTTGCTGAATTTTCAAACCATGGTAATGGATTTGACCGGCATGGAGATGGCGAACGCCTCGCTTTTGGATGAAGCCACGGCCGCCGCCGAAGCGATGTCCATGCTGCACCGTTTACGCTCGCGCGATAAGATCAAAGCGGAGGCGAATTCGTTTTTCGTTGCGGATTCTGTTTTTGAACATACCATCGACGTGCTGCAATCGCGCGCCGAACCGCTTGGCATTCGATTGATAATTGGCGATCCCAAGACATTCGAATGTGATGAATCAAACTACGGCGCACTGTTGCAGTTCCCGGGCAAGGATGGACTTGTGGCCGAGTATGCCGAGTTCATCGCCAAGGCGCACGCCAGGGAGTGTCTCGTCGCTGTTGCCGCGGATTTGATGAGTCTGGCGCTTTTTACACCCCCGGGTGAATTTGGCGCCGATGTCGTCGTTGGGTCAACGCAGCGGTTTGGCGTGCCGCTTGGTTACGGCGGCCCGCACGCGGCCTACTTTGCCACACGTGAAGAATACAAACGCCAGGTACCCGGCCGGATCATCGGTGTGTCACAGGATCGCCTCGGCAACACGGGGTATCGTATGGCGCTGCAAACGCGCGAGCAACACATCCGCCGCGAAAAAGCGACATCGAATATTTGTACGGCGCAGGCGCTGTTGGCGATTTTGGCCGGCATGTACGGCGTGTATCACGGCCCCGACGGCATCAAGGTCATTGCATCGACGATTCATTCACGCGCCAAAATGTTACGTGATGAACTGGCCCAGCTCGGCATTCAACAACTTAACGACGCATTTTTCGACACCTTAAAAATCAAAATTCCAGCCGATGTTAAGGATAACATCGAAAAAAGAGCCAATGACACCGGCATCAATTTTCGCAGTATCGATGCCA
>CAYSNA010000161.1:0-11261 GCA_964432185.1 uncultured Cytophagia bacterium | reverse complement strand
AAATCTCCGTGAATCTCTGTGCTTCTCCGTGCACCTCTGTGTAAGCTTTTCCAGGCAAATTTGATCTAATAAAAATTGATTTTGAATGTTATATACTCGGGAACCCAAAAATGAACAGACGCCGCTTTATTGAAAAGACAGCCATCGGTTCAGCCGCCGTGACCGTGGCAGGTTTGATGCGCACATCGCGCGCGAGCACGGAAAAGATAGAAATGACGCACGCCATTCTCGGCCGAACCGGACAACGCGTCTCGCGTCTCGGTGTCGGCTGCGGTATTTTTATCACGCGCGAATACTCATCCCAGGAAATCGCCGCGATGGTGGAAACGGCGATCGAGCACGGCGTAAATTATATTGACACGGCGCCGAATTATCCCGGCGTGCAGGAAAAACTCGGGCCTATTCTCAAAGACGTACGCGACGATCTTTTTCTCGTTTCCAAAATTGAAGAACCGACCTACGACGGCGCCTGGCGGCAATTGAAAAAAAGTATGCGCGATATGCAGACCGATCGGCTTGATCTCGTGTTTTTTCACAGCTTTGGCGATGCCAATCGCTGGCCGGACATTGCATCGATACTCGGTAAAAATGGCGCACTGACCGCGCTGCTGGAGGCGAAACAGCAGGGTGTCATCGGCGCGATTGGCGCCAGCGGCCACAACAATCCGTCGCGTTACCACGCGCTGCTCGATACCGGCGAGATTGACGTGCTGATGAACGTCGTCAATTTTGCCATGCAGCACACTTATGGATTCGAAACCAAAGTCTGGCCGCGCGCCAGAGAGATGAATATGGGACTCGTGGCGATGAAAGTCCTCGGCGGCGTGCATCCCACCACACAAAAAGATTTTCGTTTCAATATAAACGACTATGACAATGCCATCCGCTATGCGTTGTCCATTCCCGACGTAGCCACGGCAGTCATTGGCATGCGCGATCCTTTCGAGGTCGATGAAGCGGCGGCTGTCGTGAAAAATTTTCAGCCGCTGTCCAAGAATGAGAATCTGCACCTCTCAAAACAAGGTCAGCAGATTGTTACGGATTTGCCGTCCGTCTGGCGCGAAGTGTGGGGAAAGGAAAACTAATGATTTTTACTAGGGAAAGGTCGAACCGGTTTGCGAGTTTAACCCAAACATTGATACATGTTGAAGATTGATCATGTTATTGGGTCGCTGTTTAAATGAGCAACAAACGAGAACCACATGCAAAACATGATCACACAGCATTTATTGCACCTTTGAACTCTATTTCTCCGGCTGTTATTTTCAAAGATGCCATCCCATATGGGATCAGAATTGCTGTCACGATGCAAAAATAATCTTGACAATCTAAACACATTATTATACATTTTAATGCTTAATCGATTTCGAATTCGATTAAGACCAGCATCATTTTATTATCAATGTTTTCTTCAAAAATTACATGTGTTCTCATGTTTTGAGAACAGAGAATTGCCTCACTTTTCGAACGGATCGTTAAACATACGTTTTTAACTGTCAGATGACAGTTGTTACGTTGAATTGAATGTCTTTTTTTCTTAATCTGAATCCGAATGAAAATTAATCAAAAACAATTTCTAATGAAGGAGATGCAACGTGAAAAGAGCTAGCATTGGCTTCGGCATGTTGCTCGTATTGAGTCTAATGACCTCGTCGGTTTTTGGCGCAACAACGGGCAAGTTAGCCGGACGCATTGTGGATAAGGAGAGCGGCGAACCTCTCATTGGCGCCAACATCGTCATTGAAGGTACCAACATGGGCGCGGCTGCCGATGTTGATGGCTATTTTTTCATTATCAATATTCCGCCTGGAAGCTACACCATTCAAGTCCACATGATGGGGTATGCCAATACCAAAATGGAAGATGTTCGCGTTCGAACAAACGCCACGACAAACCTCGATTTCAAATTGACACCAACTGTTATTGAAGGCGAAACGATTACTGTCACAGTTGATGCTATTGCCACGAAGAAAGATGAGACCAGCTCGGTTCGAAACGTGTCTTCCGACAAAATTGAATTGCTGCCGGTGGAGAGCGTACAGCAGGTCGTCAACATGCAGGCCGGAGTGGTCAACGGTCACTTTCGCGGTGGTCGCACGAACGAAGTTTCCTACATGATTGACGGTTTGCAAGTGAACGATGTTTATGACAAAGGCCGGCTGACCAATGTTGAGACGGAAGTGATCGAAGATGTTGAAGTGATTCTGGGCACGTTCAATGCCGAATACGGCCGCGCCATGAGCGGCGTAGTGAACGCCGTCACCAAAGAGGGTGGCTCGAAATATCACGGCATGGTCTCCGGTCAGCTTGGTAATTATTATACCAGCCACACGGATATTTTCAAGGGGCTGAAAGCGACGGATATCACGCGCAAAACAAATTTTCGCGCACAAATTGAAGGGCCGCTGGTCAAAGATAAATTGACGTTTTTTTTCAATTTTCGCGCGCGCGATGAGGCGAATCATCTCAACGGCATTCATCGCTTTAATCCCGGTGATTACAGCAATTTTACCTCGATGAATCCTTCGGACTGGTACTCTGAGCACAGCGGCGATGACTCTTATGTGCCGATGGGCATTTACAAAGGCTATTCGCTTTACGGCAAATTGACCTTTCGACCATTTAATAATTTAAAAACCAATTTCATCTATAATCGCTCCGATGATGAATCCGGTTCCTATCAACATTACATGCGCTTTAATCCGTATGGTGTGGCGCACGGCTACAGCAAAGTCAATACCTACACTTTTCTGCTCAATCATACCATCTCGCCAAAAATGTTCCACGAGTTCAAACTCAATTATGTTGATAATACGGATCAGCGCTTCGTTTATGAAGATCCGCATGATCCGCGCTACGTCAGCGACTGGTACGGATTTTCCACCGGTCCCGGATTTTCAACCGGCTCGCAAAATAAAACGCACAATACGAATCAGACCAAACGCATCGACATCAAGTGGGATGCCACCTGGCAAGCGACGAAAAACCATAGTTTGAAAGCCGGATTTCTGTACACGGGCCATGACAAATCGATCAAGGAGCAGCAAGTGGTGAATGTCTATCGAAATAATGATATTGACCGCATGCGCGATACAACCTACACGGCCACCGGCGATATCGAGAAAATTTCCTATCCCTGGTTTGTGCCGGAGGTACTGGATGATTCCACCACCTACTCGAACATCTACCAAAAAGAACCGGTGGAACTTTCGGCGTATTTACAGGACAAAATGGAATTCAACGATTTTGTTATCAACCTGGGTGTGCGTTACGATCGCTTTGATCCCAAAACGATTTATCCATCGAATTTGCGAAATCCGGGAAACAAGCTGCTTTATTTAGAAAATCCGGAACGTATGTCCGACTATCCGGAGGCGGAAATCAAGGATCAAATCAGTCCGCGTTTTGGTTTGGCCTATACGTTGAGCGATCAGGCCAAATTGCACTTTAGTTACGGTCACTTTTTCCAAATGCCGGATGCGTACGCGCTCTACACCAATCATAATTTTATCATCCCGGAAGCCAACTTTGCCACCACCCTTGGCAATCCGCAGTTGGAGCCGGAAAAGTCGGTCAAATATGAAGTCGGATTGTGGCAGGAAATTGTAAGAGGCGTTGGTTTGAATGTAGCGCTATATTATGCGGATGTATACAATTTGTTGAGCACCTCGGTCATCACCACGTATGATGATGTGCGCTACGGCCTCTACACCAACAAGGATTACGGCAACCGCAAGGGCCTCGAAATCGGCGTGGATGCGACGATTGACAACATGTACGCCAGCGTCAATTACACCCTGCAATACACGCGCGGCAATGCGGATAATCCGACGCAGACCTTTACCCGCGCCGGCCAGAGCATGGACCCGATCGCACGACTCATTCCGTTGTCCTGGGATCAACGCCACACCTTGAATGCCACTGTCGGCTATACAACGCGGCGATACGGTCTCAATCTCACCGGTTATTATAATTCCGGCACAACGTTCACCTGGACGCCTCTGACCGACAGCCGGCTGGCGCTGGTGAACCTCTATCCGAACAACGCTTACAAGCCGGCCAATTTTTCGGCGGATTTCAACGGTCACTATGACATCCCCTTGCGCGGCAGCATGAAGATTCGCCTGTCCATGTTGATTTACAATCTGTTTGATGCGAAAAATGAGCTGCGCGTCGACAGCACAACGGGGCGGGCAAATCAGCAAATCATTCGCGAAACCGATTTAATACTGCATCGCAGCAATTTCAACACTTATTACGATCGCATCAATGACCCGTCCAGTTTCAGTGCGCCGCGCGAAGTAAAGTTGTCCGTCGGTTTGTATTTTTAATCAGCGTGAACAATTGATTATTTGAAAAAGGAAAGAACATGTTAAAAATAAAATTATCAACCAACTCGCAATTGCTCGCGCTGATTGTCGGATTTTTTCTCACCGGCATCGCGTTTGGGCAATTCAGTAAAAAGTATGAAGGACCGGACGATCCGGCGGGTGACCAGGCAGCGGTGCGCAGCGCGCCGTTTCAGGGCAACCGAATGTATTTTCTGCTCAACAACAACTCGTCCATTTGTGATACCGGCCATGGTCAGGCCATCTGGAACAAATGGCCTGATATTTATACCGGTTTTACGATGATGCACGGCGTTAATGCCATGATGGCTTCGCGCAGTTATATTGCCGGTGATTCGACGATCATTGATGACTGGAACGAGATCCAGAGTCGTGATGATCTGACCGTCCTGTATCGCGCCCAGCATGGCTGGCGCGGGCGAAACGATAACGATCCCACAGGCACCATCGAATGGGGTTTTAAACCGGTCATCACCTACATGAATCCATTGTCCGAAACCATGGCCCTCAGCAACGCTCCCGAATCCTGGCCGGTCGTCGGTTGGCCGGCTCGCGGCGATGAGCTCAAATGGCCGGGCGAGTGGGATGGACGTTTTGGCCGCGGCATCGCCTACGCTGATCTCGAAGCCTACTTTGTCATCAATGACGCGCAGGATCAGGAATATTTGGGCGAAGAAGATTCGATCAAATAGTATCCGCGTCCCGGCGTGAAGATTGGCGACAAGAATCCCAATGTGACGGTGCAAAAAGGATTGCCGTGGGGCGGTCTCGGTTTGCGACTTGCTGTTCGCGCCTTTCAATGGAACAATCCCCAGGCTCGCGATGCGGTTTTTGTCGAGTATTTGGCAGCCAATATTTCCGATTATGACATTCCCGAAATGGCGTTCGGCTATTATTTGCATCCCTACATCGGTGAGGATCACGGCATGACCGGCGACGACTATCTCTTTTTTGACAAGCGCGTTGATATGTCCTTTAACTGGGACCGTGACGGCGTTGGTGAAGGCGCGTTGCCAACCGGCGCGTTCGGCATGGCTTATCTGGAAAGTCCGGCCAATCCGTACGATCAAATTGATAATGATGATGACGGCCTCATCGACGAAGCGCGTGATAACCAGGCCGGCAATCTCGTTGGCAAATATGACGGCATTTCCGATTTGAACAAATTTTTGACTTTTTATAACTTGACCGAAGAAGACCTGCATCCTCACTATGAAGGTGATGAAGATCAGGACTGGCAGGACGGCAACGACGCCAACAATAACGGCATCTATGATCCCGGCGAAGATCCCGGCGATGATGTCGGCCTCGACGGCGTCGGCCCGGGCGAATTGAATTATACCGGACCGGATGAAGGCGAATGTAACCATCGCCCGGATTTTATTGAAGGCGTAGGGTGCGAGCCCAACTTTGCGTTTACCGATGTCTCGGAATCCGACATGCTCGGCTTGACCTCATTTCACACCTATGATCACGAATCCGAGCCGCGCATCCACACGGATGACAAGCGCGTGTGGGAATATTTTTCCGATTCGAGCTACGATGAATTCCAGGACGCTCCCGGCTCCTGGGTCAATCTGTTTGCCACGGGTGTTTTCCCCTTGTACGAAGGCCGCACCGAGCGTATCTCCATGGGACTTGTGGCGTCGTACGATCCTATCGAAGGATTGAACTCGCCGGATCACACCGCACCGTCACTGTACCGTAAAAAAGAAGTCATTCAGATCATTTATGAAAATGATTATCGTTTTGCCATGCCGCCAAAAATGCCGACGCTTCAGGCGACTGCCGGCGACGGCAAAGTCATTCTCACCTGGGATGATGCGGCGGAATTGTTTACCCGCGAACCCCTGCTGAAAAACGCCAACGATTTTGAAGGCTACAAGCTGTTCAAAGCCACGGACAAAAACATGCTCGATCCGGAAATCATCACCGATGGGTATGGCACGCGGTTGTACAAGCGCCCGATTTTCCAGTGCGATCAGATCAACGGCATAAACGGTTTTGCCGAGTTTGGCCTGGTGGATGGCGTCGCTTTTTATCTTGGCGGTGATAACGGCATTCAACATTATTTTGTTGATACGGAAGTTGAAAACGGTAAAACCTACTACTATGCTCTTGTCGCTTATGACCGTGGTATTCCGGAGCTCGGCAACGGCGTGACGCCTTCCGAGAATAATGTGGTTATCGAGTTGGATGAGGCGGAGGAGGTTGTGGCCGTCGGTCGTAACGTGCAGATCGTCACGCCGCGTCAAACCGCCGCCGGCTACACACCGCCTGAAGTCGAGATTACCAGAGAAAATTATCTCTCCTCCTCCGGTTATGTCAGTCCGGTTATTTTGGCGCCTGGTGAGTTATTGGCAAATCATACCTATCAAGTGTCGTTCCAGATCGACACGCTCTCCTGGAGCGATCGTTATCCGCATCGCATGACATTTTTGACGAACGGCTATACCGTTCATGACATTACCGATGGTGACTCGCGACTGGTCGTCTCCAAGGCCCGCGTTTCCGAGGATTTTGACGGCGCTCCGGTTCATTCCATGTCAATCGATTCCCTCGGCGGTTTTTCGCTCGATATTCGAGAAGAATTCCAAACTGACGCTTTTGAAGGACTGGCGCTCAACATGTACCTCAACACCTTTATGGCAGAGGACAGCATGTATGACATTTTGGAATCCGGCTGGCGATCCGGAAATCACTCCGGCAATGTCGCCATGCAAATCCATCCCTCCAAATATGTCACGGATTTTCCATGGGAATATGAAATTATATTTGGCGATCCGGGCATGTATCAAACCGTCAATGACCGTTTAAATGCTGTCCGTGATGAAAACGGTAATCGAGTCGATGAAAATCTGTTTTTTCCCGGACAAACTTTTGATTTCCAGGTGACGATGAGCTCATTCACCGATTCGCTCGGGAATCCTGTCCTGCTCGATCTTGTGGCTTTTGATGCCGATAGCAACGGTGTTTTTGAACTGGAGCATGATCGCGTCCATTGCGGCTACCTCGATTCGCGCGGACGATGGTACCAAACCCTGTTTCTTATTGATTTTTCGGAAGGCTCGGAACTGCCGCAGCCGAATGATGTCTACCGGCTGGTGTTCAAACGTCCGTTTTTCCCGACCGACACGATGGAATTCAAAGTGTTGCCTCAGGGCGATTTGGATAAAGCGGCCATCGCCTCGACTATGGATAATATTCAAGTCGTCCCCAATCCATATGTGGCGACCAACCGCATGGAACCTGCGGTGGCAAATCAGTTCCTCAATCAGCGCCGTCAGATTTTGTTCACCCATTTGCCCGCCCGCTGTGATATCAAAATATTTACCGTGAGCGGCGTTCTGGTGGATGAAATTGATGTTGAAAATGCCGACGACAACGGCACGGCGCACTGGGATGTGCTGACGCGCGAAGGCCTGGAAGTCGCTGCCGGTGTATATGTCTATTACGTCAAAGCAATAGAAACCGGTGATGAAAAACTTGGCAAGTTTTCAATAATAAAATAGGAGCAGGGAAAAAGGACAAAGGAGAATGGAGCCCTTGCTCCCTTTTCCCTTCTCCATGCTCCCTCTTAAGGAGATAAAGATGAATGCGAAAATATTTCTTTTGATGATTGTTTTACTTGCTCTGGTCGTTCAGGCCGACGAGCCCTATCGCGTCGGTACGACAGCGGCCAATTTTCTGGAAATCGGATTCGGCAGCAGTGGCGCTGCCATGGGCGATGCGGCCGTCGCGTCCGTTGAAGACCTGTCGGCCTTGTACTGGAATCCCGGTCGATTGGCCTATTTAAAACAGAGTGAAGCGCAGTTTATGTATCAACCGTGGATTGCTGATATCAATACCTCATTCACGGCGGTCGGCCTTAAAGTGCCGGGCATCGGTGTTTTTGCCGCCGGACTCTATCAGGTTGCATATGGCGACATGGCCGTGACGACGACGCAGCAACAGGACGGCACCGGCGAAATGTATTCCGCCAGCGATATTGCTTTTACCATGTCATATGCGCGCAAACTGGCGCAGTGGTTTTCCTTTGGCGCGTCGGCAAAATACGTGTCGCAAAAAATCTGGCATTCCAACGCCAGCGCTTTCGCTATGGATCTGGGCATGGTCGTCGATACCGACTTTTTCTCACCCACTGGCGACCGCGCCGACGGTCTGACCATCGGTATGAGTATCTCCAATTACGGCACGCGCATGAAATTTGACGGCATGGATTTGATGCAGCCCATCGATCTCTATCCGTTTGAGGCCGGCAATTATGCTTATGCTGAAGGCCAGTTTAAAACGCTCGAGTGGGAGCTGCCGCTGATTTTCCGCATCGGCGCGGCGATTCATCCCATTGCCTCGGCCAAACAACGGCTGTCGTTAGAAGTCAACGCCCTGCATCCAAACAATAACAGCGAGTCCGTCAACCTGGGCGCGCAATACCGCTATACCATCCCAACGTTTGGTGATTTTTTCCTGCGCGCCGGTTACAAGGCGTTGTTTATGGTTGAATCACAATACGGCGCCACATTTGGCGGCGGACTTAAATTTATTTTGATGAACAACCTCGCTATGCGTATTGATTATGCCTACCGCGATATCGGCCTGCTTGGCAAAATGCATGCGTATACGTTCAGTGTGTTGTTTTAAAATCGATGATGAATTTGTAGCGCACCTGCGAAGGTGCGCTACAAAAATCATCGGGAGCTTCCCGGTCTTGATTTTCTTCGACGGAGAAAAATGCGAGATAAAAAATCTTGCTGGAAATTCAGTGAGAGGATGAGCAATTCCGGCGTTTCATTTGACGTGCATCAGCTTTATACTTTGCACAAATTGGTTTGATTCTGTTTTATAAACAACTCGGCATATATATAATGCAGATGTTGGCAACGACGCCGAAAAAGAATGCCGAAATATCCCAGCTGACGAATGCCGGTATGTTGTTTTTTCGACGACTTGCCCCAGGATGTTGTAAATCGTCAAGTCAACCTGTCCCGGCTCGGCAATGTCATATTGAATTGTTGTTGAGGCGTTGAATGGGTTGGGGATGCCGGGATACAGCGTTAAAGGGCGCGCGATCGTTTTCACCGCATTCACGCGCACATCATCAATTTGCTTGAGCGAAATATTGTCAAGATAAATATCGCCTTCGGATCTGCCGATGCCAAAGATGAGCTGCGCATCGTCGTCAGTGAGTTCCATTTCAAATTCATAACGGTATGGCGTTGGTTTTGGTGAGAGCGCCACATTGCCGATTCGTGCATAACTTTCACCTGTTGTCTCTCCGCCAATTTTTACGTTTATCGCAGTTTTTCGATCGGCAAAGGCCTCAAACGCGAGTTGATACCTTCTGCCCTCCAAAAGCGAAATATTCTCTTGCCGCAATTCGATATCAGCAAAGGATAGAGATGGCGATTGAATGTGGATATGCGCCCGTTGGTAGGCATCGACTTGAAATGTCGCATCATTCGGATTCTTTTGTGAAAACTGCCAAAAGTTATCCTGCTGCGAGAAATCTCCATTTTGAATCAGATTTTCACCAGGTTCTGTATAATTGACAAATACGTATTCAGTGTGTGAGTAATCGCTAAAATGGCCCACACGATTTCTACTCTTTATTTTGAAATAATACCAATTCTGATCTTTCAGTCCGGTCAAATAGATATATGTGTTCGTCGTTGAATCAATCAGCGTGTTGTGGTTTTCAAAGGTGTCGGCGTAGATGAAATATTTTTCAACACTGGCGTCATTGAATTGATTGAAAAAGAGCGCGATTTTGTCCGGATACCTTTCAACCATCAACAACGGTTTTGTCGCATGGCCATCCCAGGGGTAACGTCGTGCCCGATAAAAATTGCCCTCGATCACGGCTTCGTAGACAATCTCGTTATCCGGCGTCACTTCTGTGATGGTACTGGGTTTGGCGCCCGACCAGCCAATGAGGGTATTGCCGTTCGGCAGCCGCTGCACACTTCCCATGACCAACGAGAGGCGCTGTTGGTTGGCATCATACTGCCATATCGTTTCGGCTGTTTGTCCGTTCAAATCAAGTTTGTACTCGACCGCTCGAGAATACGGAGGCGTTCGCCCAATCCCGTTATCAAATAGCGTATAATGATTCGGCGTGTTCGGCACGGCACGGACATCATGCTGACTGCTGAACAGATTCGGATCATCGGCGCAATAAAATTGATTGTCCGATCCGCCAAACCGCCATTCGATGTCGCCATTATGTTGATTGACTTTGATGATCTGGTCAAGATTGCGGCAGGAGATGATATAGGCTCCGTCATAGTCGACATCGAGAGAATTCATATGAATAAGATCGACGGCAGCAACATCCGGGTTTACCATCGCAGACTCGGGGATTGGAAAAAAATCCCAGCATCGCCATTCAAAAATGACATCCCTGTTTTTATCCAGTTCCTGAAAGTGGTCTCCATGAACAAAAAGTGGCGGCAGATTTTCTCGTTCAAATGGCTGTGCATCGCGAACGATCAGCAGAACGTGTCCATTTGGCAAAACCTGAAATTCATGGTCATTGATGTCATGGCCGTGACCACCCTGAAGCTGTTCGACAC
Organism: uncultured Cytophagia bacterium; assembly: GCA_964432185.1. Lineage (GTDB taxonomy): Bacteria > Zhuqueibacterota > Zhuqueibacteria > Residuimicrobiales > Krinioviventaceae > Kriniovivens. The sequence goes on along the minus strand of CAYSNA010000161.1, from coordinate 340 downwards.
TATCACAATTAAAATCTAAAATTGCTGCTGAATTTCTCAGCACATATGTGAAAAAATTATGTTGTAACGTAAATTCATAGATTTGCGATAAAAATGCATCGGGCGACTGATAAAAATAAAGAGGATTCCCGTCATTGTTCAGGATGAGAAAATACTTGGACTGGAACTCGTTTAGAAAAAGAAAGCCCGGGGCTGTTTCGCCGTTTTTGAGCACGGTAATCTGCGGGAAGGTACTTGGAATGCCTGCCGTCGTCACGTATCTATTTTTAGTGTTGAGGGCGGGCGCGTCCGGTGGTGCAGCGTTTACGTGGATGGATGCATCATCATTGTACGGCGAAAT
>CAYSNA010000160.1:0-11292 GCA_964432185.1 uncultured Cytophagia bacterium | reverse complement strand
TGTCGCTGATGAGATCTTTGTTGACGCATTGACCGTTCCTGGCTGCGGTGTTGTTGCGCTCGGCGCCGCAGCATCATTCGTTTTCTTGGCGGCCGATAGATCTTGAAGCGAATGCTTCACCGAATGCGTATGACTCGGCATCTGTTCGACGGTCAACGTTACGGCTTCCTGCCCACCCGTGTCTCCAAGTCGATGCGGCGATAGTCCCGGCCCCTGCCCGGGGTGGATCGTAACCCGGCCGCGCATATCGGGCAACGCAAATGTCGATCGGCCATCACCACCGTAGGTCGTGCCCAAAATCGAAAAAAGCGCCTGATTTTGTGCGATGCTGAGCAATTGCCCGTCACACAGCGCCCAGCCGCGTGGGGCAAAATTACCGGCGAACATCCGAATTTCGCCGATAAATCCTTCCTGCTGCGCTTGACTCGTCGATGTCATAGCGAATAAAATAAAGACCAAAGCCAAAAGAGCGACCGTTTTTGTCATGACAACCTCCTTGATATAAATTTAAAAGTGGGGATCAATAACAGGTAAACCCTGTTGACTATTCCGCTTGCGCCATCAAAATGCGTGTCAAACATGACAATCTTTTGCTTGGAATTCGCGCAACTTTTATTACTTTACTGTGAAATTTACCGATCACAACTCACCGTTCAAAACGCCTGTGGAGGTCAACATGCATCGTTTTTTTCATCTCGCACTTTTTCTGGTCTTGCTTTCCATATCACCTGTTTTGTCGTCGGAATGGATCAATCTCTTTGACGGGCAGTCGCTGAACGGCTGGTCCGTGCACAGCGGCTGGGCGACCTATCACGTCAAAGATGGCGAAATTGTCGGCACAACCGCCAAAGGCAGCCCAAATACATTTTTGTGCACCGATAAAACCTATGGCGATTTTGTCCTGGAATTCGAAACTTTTTGCGATCCCGAGTTGAACTCCGGCGTGCAGTTCCGCAGCATCGTGGCGAAGGATGAAATTCAATTTATTTTCCAGGATAGTGATGGTAATCTCAAAGTGAACAAACAGCCCAAAGATCGGTTGTACGGTTATCAATGTGAAATCGCCACGGAAAAAAGCGGCACCTCGGGTGGAGTCTATGATGAAGCGCGGCGCGCCTACTTTTTGGATCGCCCGGAAAAAGACAGCGAGGCGGCGACAGCGTTCAAAGACGGCCAATGGAATACATACCGAATTCAGTGTAAAGGCAATCACATCCAAACCTGGGTGAATGATGTGCTGACTGCCGATTTTAAAGATGACATGACCTACGACGGCGTGATTGGCTTGCAGGTGCACGGGATTGGTAATAATCCGGAGACGTATCGCGTCAAATGGCGCAATATTCGGATCCAGGAATTGGAGTGATGCAACACGGATCGAGTGGACAGAAAAAAGTCCACGGATACAAGTAGATGACTAGTGATGAGGACAATATGAAAAAAAATCAAAATCAGATCACACGGCGTTCATTTGTCAAGACGTCGCTCGTTGCCGGAGCCGGCGTTTTGGCGCTGCCGACGTTAAATTCCTGCGCGGCCAAATCCAAAACCGCCACGGATGTTGTGCCGCTCGGGCAATCGGGTCTTTACGTATCGCGGCTCGGCATGGGAACCGGCAGCAACGGCGGCCATGTACAGCGAAGCATCGGCCAGGACGAATTCACCACCATCGTCCGCTACGCCATCGATCGCGGCGTCACCTTTTTTGATACGGCGGATAATTACGACCAATTGCATGATATGTTGCGTCTGGCGCTCACCGGTGTGGATCGCGACAAAGTGCAGATCCAAACGAAAATTTCTCGCAACAAGTATGAAAATCCGCGCCAGGAAATCGATCGATTCCGCCAGGAACTCGGCACCGAGTATATCGACAGCCTGCTCATCCACTGCACCCGCACCGCGGATTGGGTGGAAGATTCCAAGGCGCTGCGCGACCTGTTTGATGAACTGAAAGCCGAAGGAATTGTCAAAGCCGTCGGCGTCTCCATGCACGGCCTGCTGCCATTCCACGCCACCGTGGATACGGACTGGGGCGACGTCCGGCTCATTCGCATCAACCACAACGGCGCGCACATGGACGGGCTAACCGGCGACTGGCAGGAAACCGGTGACGTTCCGCAAGTTGTGGAGGGCATTACAAAAATGCACGCCGCCGGCAAGGGCATCATCGGCATGAAACTCATCGGCAATGGCGACTTTATCGATCCTGAGGTGCGCCGGCAGTCCATTGAGTTTGTCATGGGACTGGAAGCGGTCGACAGCGTCATCATCGGCCTCAAATCTACGCAAGAGGTTGATGAGGCGATTGAGAATATGAATAATGGACTGGCAAAACGCGTTTAGCACAAATCTTCAACGCAAAGTGCACCGAGAAGACAGAGAAAATATTTTAAAATCTTTGCGTTCTCGGCGGCATCTGCGGTTCATTTTTTAATGGAGAGAATCATGCGTCGAATAATAATAATTTTATCTATTGCATTTACAGCAGCATTCGCCGGAGATATCATCGCGCCGGACGCCACATTACAAAAAGTCGCCACCGGCTTTGCGTTCACCGAAGGCCCGGCATCGGATTCCAAGGGCAACGTCTATTTCACCGACCAGCCGAATGACCGTATTTTGGTGTGGACCATAAACAATCAGCTCGAAACATTCATGATGCCGAGCGGCCGATCAAACGGCCTCTGCTTTGACAAAGAAAATAACCTCTGGGCCTGCGCCGATGAAAAAAATCAGCTTTGGAAAATTGACGCCGATAAAAACGTCACGGTGATCCTCGACAATATTAACGGTCAATTTTTTAACGGCCCGAATGATTTATGGATCACGCCCAAGGGCGGTCTCTATTTTTCCGATCCCTATTACAAACGCGGCTACTGGCAACGCGAACAGGACAAGTTGGAAATTCAGGGCGTTTATTATCTCGCCGCCAAATCGAAAAAACCGACTTTGGTTATCGACGACCTGCAACAACCCAACGGTATTATCGGCACGCCGGACGGGAAAAAACTCTATGTGACGGATATTCGCGCCGGAAAAACCTACTCGTACAGCATTAAAAAAAATGGCGAGCTTGCGGATAAAAAGCTGTTTTGTGAGATGGGCTCGGACGGCATGACGCTCGATGAGCTGGGCAATGTCTATCTCACCAACCGGGAAGGCGTCACCGTTTTTGATCCAACTGGTGAAAAGATCGAAAACATCCCCACCGGCGCCGGCTGGACCGCCAACGTTTGTTTTGGCGGCTCGGAAAAACAGACGCTTTTCATCACCGCGATGGATGGCCTGTATGCCATCAAGATGAACGTCAAAGGCGCCGGCAGCCAGTAATTCTGTGCAGTAGCCCGTGCCGTGATTGTCGTTTCGCCGCCGGGCGGCGAAACGCGCCTATAAAGAGTGCGAGTTGTCCATTTCAACATTTCGAACGTACACCATCAACAAGGATTGTCTATGTCGGAGCGAACATCCCCAAAAACAAAACGAGTGGTATCCATCGACGCGCTGCGCGGTTTTGATATGTTCTGGATCACCGGCGGTGACAGCATTTTCCCCGCCCTGTTTGCGCTCATTGGCACGCCATTTTTCCTGGCCCTCAGCCGCCAGCTCGAACACACCCACTGGAACGGCTTTACCTTTTACGATCTCATCTTTCCGCTCTTTATGTTCATCATGGGCGTGGTCATGCCGTTTTCGTTCAGCAAATATCTTGACGGCCATCGGGCCAAACGCGAGTTGTACGGGCATATTTTCAAAAGAAGTCTGTTGTTGATTCTCTTCGGCCTCATTTACAACGGTTTGCTGGGCTTTGATTTCGATTCCTTCCGCTACGCCGGCGTGTTGCAGCGCTTTGGTTTGGCCTATCTTTTTGCATCGTTGATCGTCGTCAATACGCGTAAACCGCAAACACAAGCGATATGGGCCGGCGGCATTTTGTTGTTCTACTGGGCCATCATGGCGCTCGTGCCGGTGCCGGGACACGGCATGGGCGTGCTCACGCCGGAAGGCAACCTGGCCTCCTACATTGACCGATTACTGTTGCCTGGACGTTTTTGCTGCTTTGAGTATGGCGACAACGAGGGGCTCCTGAGTACCATCCCGGCGATCGCCACCGTGCTGCTCGGCGTTCTGGCAGGACATGTTTTAAAATCGACATTACATGAAAATAAAAAAGCCATCACGCTATTGCTCGGCGGTGTTGGCTGCTTGATTCTTGCACTGCTGTGGAATTTTGTTTTTCCCATCAACAAATTGTTATGGAGCAGTTCCTATGTTTTGTTTGCCGGCGGCTGGAGCCTGTTGCTGTTGACATTATTTTACTGGATCATTGATATTCGCGGCTGGCAAAAATGGGCGTTTCCCTTTATCGTCATCGGCATGAACTCGATCACCATTTACATGGCGCAAGGTTTGTTTGACTTTGGCATCATTGCCACGATTTTTGTGCGCGGCTTTATTCAGCACACCGGCGACTGGCAGCCCTTTTTGTGGGCGGTGTGCGTGTTTGCGGCAAAGTGGCTGTTCCTCTACTTTTTATCTAAAAAGAAGATTTTCTTGCGTCTGTGACCACGGTTTGCCGGTGGCGCATCCCCATTGGCAACCGCGCTGCCGGTTCTTTTATCGACTTTCATGGTCGCTGACGACACCATCGGCAAAAACATCCTGCAGATATTGCAGCACATCGGGATCATCATCAACACAAAGAATGAGCGCCGCATAGCGCTCGACCACCGGTCGTCAGATTCAATGAGTCCAAGCAACCGGCGCAAGTGCCGATGTAGATGGTTCCAGCGCCGTTGAAGTTTTGGCGTAACAGGAAATGGATCAACTATAATCCGAACCTGCATGCGCTGGTTTGACTTGATTTCCCCTTTTGCGCACTCGATATTTTCATTCACTTTTCTTGAGAACAACCGCCCATTTTGGTTTTATGGGAATTGTGCCCTTTTCAAATGTTTGATCAACTTTATCATTCAACACGTCATCCCATGTTCCGGCGGCGATCTCGGGCACCTCAATCTGTACGGTTGTGATGGAATTATTTATCGCCACAACCACAAGCTGCGATTCATGCTCTCGCTTAAAAGCAAAGACGTCCAATTTATCATCGACACACACGGTCTCAAAGCTGCCAAGTTGCAGCGCTTTGGATTGATTGCGAATGTGAATCATTTTTTTATAATGCGCCAGCAGATCGTCATTAATCTCCACCGTGTCCGGCGGCCGAGTCGTACCATCGGGATTATAGACTTCATCCGCAAAATCAATGTCCGGCCACAGCATGGGTTTGCGGCAATCGGGATCGTTGGCGCCCCACAAACCGACTTCATCGCCGTAATAAATCATCGGCGCGCCGTAATAGGTCATTTGAAAAATGACGAAGAGCTTTTGCAGCGCCAGTTCATCGGCATTGGGTTTTCTGACCAAATAATGTGGATTATCCGCCGCTTTGGACAACTGGAAGTAGCGGCTCCAATCGCGATAATTGCCGATGCCGCGATTGACAATGAGCGAGGCGATTCGGTTGCTGTCGTGACTGCCGATGAGATTTTGATTCACCGCTGCCACGCCTTTCGGGTACATGTCGCGCAACTCTTTGAGACGCGCGTCAAATTCACTTGCCGCGATGCGCGGCGCTGGATTAAAGAAAAACTCGGAACAGGTAAAAGCAAAGTTGTAATTCATCTCGCCGTCAAACTCATCGCCTTGCATGTAAGGTTTGACCTTTTCCGGGCTATCGACAATCTCCGCCGTCAGGTACGCTTCCGGATTGATGCGCTTGACATGGGTGCGCCAGGCTTTCCAAAACGGATGCGCAATGCAAAACGCCACATCCAGGCGCCAGCCGTCGATGCCGTACTCTCGGCCCATATTTTTGGGATTCATCCATCGTTCGGTGGCTGCAAAAATATAATCGCGCGGCCCGGCGACAATGCCGTTTTCATCCTCCCTGAATTCCGGCAGTGATTTGACGCCAAACCAGCCCTCATAATCAAAAGTAGTTCCTTTTGCGGGATCGTCCCAGGATTTGATCATAAACCAGTCTTTGTAGGGAGAGTTTTGCTGATTTTTTAACACATCCTGAAACGCAAAACTGTTGATGCCCATGTGATTAAAAACGCCGTCAAAAATGATGCGCATGCGACGATTATGAGCCTGTTTGATCAGTTCGAGCGCCAGTTCATCTGCCCGGGTCCAGACCCATGTTTGCGGATCGAGCGGATTTTCCGTGGCCATCAACTGTCGATCGCCCTGGGGATCAGGGCCAAAATTGGGATCGATATGATGATAGCTGGCGCCATCATATTTATGCAGCGACGGTGAATCAAACACCGGATTGAGGTAGATCGCGGTAATGCCAAGCTCCTGCAGATAATCCAGTTTATCAATAATGCCCTGCAGATCACCACCATAGCGCCGACGCAAGAGATGTTTCCATAGCTGCCGCTCGCCGTTTTCGATTTCATAATCCTGAAGCTCGTACCAATCGCTGCCCCACGGATGAAGACGCCATGCTTTTGGCGGTGCTGCGGGATCAGCGCCGCGGATATCCTTCACCGTCGGATCATTCGTCTGATCGCCGTTTCGAAATCGCTCCGGAAAAATCTGATACCAGATAACTGATTTCGCCCACTGCGGGACGAATTCCTTTTCACCTTGTCGCTCTGTCTCATCCATTGGTTTACAATGTCCTTTGGCCGGGATAAAAGTCGCAGCAAAAAAGATGATACTCGCCGTCAACAACAGAACGTGTTTTGCATTCTGTCGAATTGAATTGTTAAACATACAACCTCTTTTCGACAAAAAAGTTCAATCGATCTTGGACAAAAATGCATTGACTCCAAAAGCAGACATCGGAGTCAATGCAAACGAGTTACCGATATATCATATCTCAGGAGGTGGAACGGCTCTATTTCATGTACATAATTTTTAGATCTTGCCGAAATCCTTCCGCATCAATATGCACGATATACAATCCCGTGCCGATTTCGCCCGTTGGCTGCCAACGCAACAGATTGTCACCGGCTTGCAGCGCAACGTCCGCATGAAAAACACGTGAACCCAAAATATTGTAGATATCGACCGTGGCCGGTCGTTCCGAATCCTTGCTGCATGAAATGCGCAGCGTCAGCTCTGAATTAAACGGATTGGGGAAAAGGTGATAGTCGGTAATTGTAAACTCCAGGGAAGCATCACTGTCAGTTGCGTACGGTTTGGCCAGTGGTGAGCAGGTGAAAACGTTTGCCGCCGCATTGTAGGTGAGGCTACTGTGCGTCACATGGTCAACACAAAAGGAAAATACCGGCTTTCGCGCCGAGGTTGATGTGATGAGCGAGACGACTCCGCTTGCATTTGTGGCGCCAGCGACGCTTTCATTGAAATCACCGCTAAACGTACCGGACACGGTAGCGTTTGCCACGGGATCACCCAGATTATCGACAACGGTCACCGTAGCGGTGCCGTAGACGAGGCCGGGGCCGCCGCGCTGCGTCCCTTCCACGATTGAGGCGATGTGCATCGTTGTGGGCACACCACCGGGTTCGGAAATCTCGATGAAATTGACGTTATAGCCATCGGATTCGCTGAAAAATCGCAAAACCTGTACGCCCGCACTCAACGGGATGTCCGACACCTGGACGGTTGCCCATGCTTGCCAATCGCCGGTAACCGGCACGGATATCGGCCCCGTCACATCAACGCCGCCAAAGTCGATATGAAACGTACCGCCTGTCGTCATGGATGCGACTCTGACCTCAATTGTGTATGTTCCGCTTGTGGTCACATTGACGGTGTATTCCAGCCACTCGCCGGCATTAATCCAGCCAACGTCATAGCCGCCTTCGCCACAGGCTTCGATATCAACGTCAACATCCGTCCGATAGACGCCGCCAGTGTTGCCGGCATCAATGTCGTAATACGCCTCACCGGACTGCCCGAGATCAAAATCTTCAATTTCAATTGTTCCGGGAATGGTCATGGGGGTGCCGTAAAACGGCGTTTGCGGACAACCAATTCCGACCGTTATATCGACCTGATCCTCTGCCGAGTAACCACCATCATCCGTCGCCACGGCTTTGAGCGTATAACAGCCATCCGGGGCGCCGCTCCAGGTGTAAGAATAGGGCGCTGTTGTATCTTCACCCAGCAGGGTGCCGTTTTGATAAAACGCCACCGAGGCGATGTTGCCGTCAGGATCCGATGCCGTGGCCTCGATCAAAATATCGCCTGCCGGCAGCGTGGCGCCATTTTGCGGTCTCGTTATGGTTACGTTCGGCGGATCGTTAGCGATTTGATAGACGCGCACATAATCGATGATGTAGTGCTGTGGAAAAACAGTTGTTTCATCCGGCGCGCCGGGCCAATTACCACCGACGGCGAGATTGAGCAGCAGATGAAATCGCTGATTAAAGGGCGCGGGAAACGGCGCCGCGCTGCTCCACCAGTCAGTTTTGGTACAATACAAATTTCCATCAACATACCAGCGCATGAGACCCGGTTCCCACTCCATGCTGTAAATGTGAAAATCTTTTGAAAAGTCTGTTGCTTTTGGTCCATGTCCCTCGGTGTAGGTGCAGCCGGAGCTGACATTATCCGGCCATGTTCCGCCGTAATGTATGGTACCGTAAATCGATTTTGGAATATTAATCGCCTCCATAACATCAATTTCGCCGCTGGCGGCCCAGCCGCCGTAAACCCAGTCGGTCGGCAGCATCCAAAAGGCCGGCCACATGCCCTGGCCGCTTGGCAATTTGAGGCGCGCCTCGAATCGGCCGTAGAGAAAATCACCCTTGTTCGGCGTGCGCAGGCGAGCGGAGGTGTAGTCGCGCGTGCCGTCCGGTCCCGTATAGGTCTCTTCCAGCGCCTGAATGACAAGACAGCCATTTTCAATAAACGAATTTTCCGGTCGATCCGTGTAATACTGCAGTTCATTATTACCGCCGCCCAAACCGTTGACTTCATGTTCCCATTTGGTCAAATCAATCTCGGGCCCGTCAAATTCGTCGTTCCAAACCAGTTGATAGCCTTGAGAAAAAGCGATCAGTTGAAAAACAAACAAGCTCGACACCAGTACGGCACATAAGATTCTTTTAAAGCTCATGGTTGCCTCCCATGTTTGTTGTTCTGTGATTTGGTTGATGGAGTTTATTTGATGGACAGGATAGTGTTCAAGGCGGATGATAGAGCATAGAAAAGTTCGAACAAAAGAGCAAGGGGTTGAACAAAAGTGGAAACCGCTGTGTGAAAAGCCGGGCAGACTGTCCGCTTTTTCTGTGAAATTCCCCATCCTTTTTCGACCCGACACTCATAGAATTTACCCACATGCACAACTGCAGTATGTTGCAGTATAGCTATTTTAGGCGCGAATGGCAATGATAAACTCGGCTGCACTTTTATCGTTAGGATGAAGAGCCGGCATTTTCCTGCCTCATCTGTCCTTTGAATTATTTTCCCTGTTGGCGGAATGAACGGCTCTACTATTCTGTTTTAGCTCTCCTTCGTTTTCAGACTCGTTTCCCTGACCGTTACCAGACCTTGGGGGCTGTGATGGTTCGGGTTTGGAATCGGCAATTATGGTGTAATGTATAGGAGGTCAGAGTTATGAAAAGTATTCTCAAAGTACCGTAACGTTTGTCAATCACGTCGATCCACCTAATCCGTCACATCCTTCAACTGAAATATGAGGTACCATCATGAAACAAAGATCCCACTTTTTGAACAGTCTTATCATCACTTTGGTTGTTTTTTCTTCTTCTCTGTTTGCTGGAACAATTCTTGGACAGAGCACCGGTCCTAATCTTCACACTTATGTCGTGGTATCGCTTCCGGGTGCCCTCCCGGGGCAAGCCGAGAGCGACCTCAATACGCAATTTGGTTCACCCTATCACCTCGCAACGATCACCAGTCAGGACGAGCAGGATTTTATCGCCGGTCTGCTCGATGACAGTGGAGCGTTTGGTCAGTTCTGGCTTGGCGGCGAGCAAAATCCGCTGAGCACCACAATTCCTGGCGCCAACTGGACCTGGGTAACGGGTGAAACGTGGTCGTATACCAATTGGTCGGCTGGAGAACCCAACGACTTTAACGGCCCCGCCTCCGAACAACAGCTTGGTATGGTATCGGATCGGTCCTGGGCATGGAATGACCAGAGCAACAACTGGTTTATTTACGGTTACATTGCAGAATCTTCCACGGCGACTATCCAGATTGATATCAAACCGGGCGGCGACGACAACTGCATCAACCTCGGCTCAAACGGTGTTGTTCCGGTGGCCATTCTTGGCTCGGCAGAGTTTAATGTTCAATCAGTCAATCAATCAACTGTCCGTTTTGAAGGCGCCTCGCCAAAAGCAAAAGGCAAAAGCGGCAACCTTGGTTCATTTGAGGATGTGAACAATGATGGTTTTACTGATCTTGTTTTACATTTTTCAACGCAGGATCTTGGCCTGGTAGAGAGCGATACAGAGGGTGAATTGACCGGTTCGTTGTACGGTTATACCATGATCGTCGGCAGCGATGCCGTGTGTATCGTGCCGCCTTCTCTTGAGAAAGGCAGCATTGGCTCCATGATGCCGATGGATTACCAACTGGCGCCGAATGTGCCGAATCCGTTCAATCCGAGCACTCGCATCACCTACACCATTCCTGAAGAAGCGAACGTCACCCTCGATGTCTATAATGTCCGCGGTGAACGTGTCGCCACACTTGTGAATGCGCTACAGCCGCAGGGTCTGTATACGATAATGTGGAGCGGCACCAGCGACAGCGGTTCGCTCGTACCGGGCGGCATTTACATGGCCCGCCTGTCGGCAGGAAGCTTTACGCAAACTATCCGTATGGTACTGTTGAAATAAGCTAAACAAAGAGAGGCTCGGTTCTGAGCCTCTCTTTGTTGTATTTTTCGTTTTGAAATTCTTGTCAATTTCTCCACAATTTGTATATTCCATAAAATACTCCAATCCCTCAGTGAATTATTCCACTACGCGTGGGTACTTGTGCACAATAATTAGTTTGAATCGTGACCTATTGTGGAGGTTTATCATGACATCCAGAAAAATGGTTTTTGTTATCGTTTTGGTTTTTGGCGTAATGCTCCTGGCGGGCTGTGCGGCGAACAATGAAATGTATCTGCAAAAACCGGCCGGATTTTGGGCCGGTTTGTGGCACGGCATGATCGTTGTTGTAACGTTCATCATCAGCCTTTTTACTGACTCGGTCGCCATTTATGAAATCAACAACAACGGCGCCTGGTACAATTTGGGATTTGTGCTCGGTATTCTCATCATGGGGCAG
>CAYSNA010000159.1:0-11332 GCA_964432185.1 uncultured Cytophagia bacterium | reverse complement strand
GGCGTACTCGATGTATTACAGGATGAAAATGGATTTTTATGGCTGGCTACAATAGATGGCCTCACGCGCTATGACGGCTATGGCTTTAAAAGTTACCTTCACAATCCCCTTGACAGCACCACCATTTCGACAAACAGAATATTTGCGTTATGCGAAGCAAACGGCTATTTGTGGGTGGGAGCTCAATATCAGGGTTTAGATCGCTTTGATCCGGTTACAGAAGAATTTAAGCGATATCATCACAATCCTGCGGACTCGACGCAACCTGCCATCGGTTGGATAATGGATATCGTAAGAGGACAAAATTGTTTATGGATTGGTTGCCAGTGGGGTGGCCTCTATAAATTTGATCTGGAAACCGAAGAGTTTACACAGTATAAACATATCCCGGGAGATCCTTCTTCTCTTTCCAGCAACAAGATTAATAAATTATATATCGACAAGAAAAATAATTTGTGGATCGGGTGTGGAGACTTTTCAGTCTGGGATAATAATAATGGCGGGCTTAACAGGCATGATCCGGTTTCAAATACGTTTAAACGCTACAACCACATCGAAGGAAATACATCCAGCTTGTTAACAGGCAAAGTCATGGGGATATCGGAAGACAAGGCCGGTGTACTCTATGTTGGAACGGACCAAAGTATGCTTCACAAGTATGACGAAGAGAACGACCAGTTTATCCGACTCTCCGCGCACCATTCCGATGAACCTTATGCGCCAACAGGCACGGGTTGGAATATGTTCAGACCCATGGTCAGCGCTATTCATTATGATTCACAAGGTTATTTATGGATTGGAACGCTTTCCGGAGGAATTAACAGATATGATTATAAAACCGGGCATACAAATCATTACTCATCCAACACGGGTGACACCTATGGATTGAAAAGCAATAATATTTTCGATATTTATGAGGATAAGCAAGGTACGATTTGGATCCCATCATTTATTTCAGGCATAACAAAAGTCATCCCCTCCAGGAATCGTTTCCACCCATTTGCCGGAGAATCGAAACATTTCGATGTTTTGAATAATGTTTATGTCCGTGCACTCTTTCAGGATTCAAAAGGAAATATTTGGATTGGTGGAAATGATGCCGAGATCTATAAATTTGATCCGATCAAGGATTTACTAACAGACTATACACGCAACCTTCCGGACGATGCCAGAGAGGCCAATGTATTTTATGAAGACTCTCACGGATCAATATGGGTTGGGCTGCGAGGCGCCGGCAAACTCTGGATTTTGAAATCCGGATCAGATCGATTTCAAAAATTTGTCCCACAAAATGAAAAGAATATTAGATGGAATGATGTACTCAATATTTTTAAAGATAACCAGGGAGACCTCTGGCTTGGAGAAGAAAATGGACTCATTCACTTAAATCCGAATGATAATACGATACAACAATACACGACAAACAACGACAATCCCCAACCAGGCAGCTTGAGCAATAACTTTATTTATTCAAGTCTGTATGATAGCCAGGGGAAATATTGGTTTGGCACCGTCGAGGGATTGAATCTTTTCAACAAAACAACGAATCAGTTTGAGGTCTTTTTTAAAGATAAAAGTATTTGGTCGCTTTTGGAGGATAGTCAAGGACGATTTTGGCTTGGCACCCGATTTCATGGCTTGATTCTTTTTGATCAACATAAAAAAGAGATTATTAAAAGATATACCACAGACGACGGCCTTTCCAGCAATGCTGTTTATTCGATGGTCGAGGACTCGCTCGGTTTTATCTGGCTCATGACGCCTCCCGGACTGACACGACTTGATCCACGAACAATGACTGTTACGAAATATGACGAATCGGATGGCATATCGAACTATTTTAGTGATGATGCTGAAGCTGCGCTTAAACTCAAAAGCGGCGAGCTTTTGTTCGGCGGAAGACATGGTATAACCGGAGTCTACCCGGATGAATTTGCCAAAAATAAAATCCCACCAAAAGTTGCTATAACAAATCTGCTCGTATTCGACAAACCATTTATGGAACGCGGCGTTTTGCCATCAAAGGTGGTATTAGATCATGATCAAAACGATTTAACGTTTGAATATGTAGCGCTGCATTTTAAGGAACCGAGCAAAAATAAATATTCGATAAAACTCGAGCCGTACGAACAGGAATGGCGGGAAGTCAATACAATTCGCACCGCACGCTACACCAACCTTTCACCGGGCACATATACGTTTTTTGTCAAAGCATCCAATAGCGATGGTATCTGGAATGAAGAAGGAAAGAAAATAATCATCGTTATTGAACCCCCATTGTGGAGAACATGGTGGGCGTATTTCATTTATATATTTTTGCTTATTACGGCCCTCGCCGTTATTCGACGAATTGAATTAAACCGCCGTAAAGAAAAGGAACGAAAACGTCTCCTCGAAGCCGAACACCAACGCAAATCCGAAGAACTCGAACGCGCTCGCCAACTGCAGCTATCCATGCTGCCAAGAAATGTACCGGAACTGCCGAACCTGGACATTGCCGCGTACATGAATCCCGCCACCGAAGTCGGCGGCGATTATTATGATTTTCATCTCGCGAGCGACGGCACCCTCACCGTTGCTGTTGGCGATGCCACAGGCCACGGCATGCAGGCCGGCATGATGGTGACGGCGACAAAAAGTTTGTTTGAGTCTCAAGGCGGCAAACTCGGCACAATCGAATTTATGAACGAGGCCAATCGCACCATCAAACAGATGCATCTCGAGCAATTAAAAATGGCATTCACCATTCTCAAAATAAAAGAGAACCAGCTTTTTGCCAGCGGCGCCGGAATGCCGCCTGTTTTGATTTATCGAGCATCAACGGGAAATCTTGAAGAACTCAACTTCGAAGGTATGCCGCTTGGCAGCCTGGCCAACTTTCCCTATGAAGAAAAACAGGTCGACCTGTCACCCGGCGACAAAATCATCATCATGAGCGACGGATTCCCGGAGCGACAAAATCCGAATGGTGACATGCTGGATTATCCGACAGCGCTGCAAGCCATACTCGACACGGCGAAAAAGTCACCGCAAGAGCTGGTTGAAGCACTGATAGCCAAAGGCGACGACTGGGCGAACGGCCGCCCGCAGGACGATGATGTGACGTTTGTTGTAATTGAGATAAAATAATTTGTTCAGTAGAGGATCATAAAGGTATGAGAAAAGTGATTGCACTCATTTGGGGATTTTGTGTATTGGCGACAGTTGCTAATGCTCAGAACCCTGAAGAACAGGGCTATCCCTTGATCAACAATTATTCGCCCAAAGTCTATGGGGCGGACACGCAAAACTGGGCCATCCTGCAGGATGACCGGGGCATCATGTATTTTGGCAATAATTTGGGCTTGCTGGAATTTGACGGCGCCGACTGGAGGCTCTACCCGCTTCCCAATAACACGACCGTACGCTCGCTCGCCAATGGCGAAAACGGTAAAATATATGCCGGCGGTGTTGGCGATTTTGGTTATTTTTCCCCTGACTCGGCAGGCGAACTTTTATTTCATTCGCTGCTGCCGTTTGTGCCGCACGAATACCGGGACTTTTCCGATGTGTGGCAAGTTTTTACAAAAGGCGCTCAAGTCTATTTTAATGTCAGCAAATATATTCTGATCTGGGACCCCGAAAAGCAAGAAATAAAAGCCCTGCAAGGCGATGACAGTTTTCATTTAATCTTTTTGGTCAACGGCACGTTGTTCGCGCGCGAATGGGGAAAAGGACTTTTGGTTTTAAATGGCGATACGTTGGAGCTCGTCAAAGGAGGCGAGCGTTTTGCGAATGAACGAATTTATGTCATACTGCCGTTTCCGGATGAAAAAGGAGTATATCTGATCGTCACGCGCACAATGGGATTATTCAAATACGATGGCACAAATTTTATCCCCTTTAAAACCAAAGTTGATGAGTTTATCAAACAAAATTTAATCTACGCGCCCGGCGCCATCCTGTACGATGGCAATATTTTGCTGGGTACATTAAATGATGGCGCGGTGGTTATCGACCGTTACGGCAGAGAGCTGCGGCGTTATAACCGTGATAGCGGCATTATCAGCACGGTGGTTTATTTTCAGTTTCAGGACAAATCCGGCGCCATTTGGCTCCCGACCGATAATGGCATTTCACGGATAGACTATGCGTCGCAAGTGAGCTATTTTGACTCTCGTAATAACTTTTCAACCACAGCCTATCAGATTATTCGCCACAAAGGCACAATCTACGCAGCGACGAACAATGGTGTTTATTATCTGGATCCTGTCACCACAAACTTTGTTCAACTCGAAAAAGTAAACTTTCAAGCATTTTCCTTTCTCGAGAGCGGCGACGACCTGCTGGCCGGAACGATGCAAGGTTTGATAAAGGTGGACAAGGATGATGTGACGGTCGTGCGGGAATCGATCAGCAATGAATATAACGTGAATACGTTAAAAAAATCCTTAACGTATCCGGGACGGCTTTTCATCGGCGCCACGGGATTGTGGTCAATCAGAAGAGAGAAAAACAAATGGATCGATGAAGGTCAGATTCTTGACATTGTGGATGTTGTCAATTCAATTGAAGAAGAAAAAGACGGCACGTTGTGGATAGGCACCAACTCCTCCGGCATCTTTAAAATTAAAGTGCAGACCGATGCCAATGGCACCATTCTTCGGGACAAAACGACTATAGAAAATTTTGATAATAAAAATGATTTGCCAATTGGCGGACTATATGTTTTAACATTAAACGGGGAACATTATTTTTTATCGGCCACGAATTTTTATCGATTCAACGAAAAAGACACCACGTTTTATTTGGATAATACTTACAAAGTCGTGTCATCCCTGGCCAACTATGCCAGCCCGACAAATATTAAGCAGGATAATTTGAACCGAATGTGGATTTCACTCGGCCGGGAACCCGCCCTGGGCACACCCCTGCCAAATGGCCGTTATGAATGGCAAACGGCGCCATTTCGACGATTCGCGAATGAAATTATTGTCAGTATTTTCCCAGAGGAAAACGGGATCGTGTGGTTTTCTTCCAGCTCCAGTATCATTCGATACGACTTGACAAAAAATAACGCATACAACTCGGATTATCGCGCGCTGGTGCGTCGCGTAGAGATTGGCGCGGATTCAACAATTTATTATGGCGGCAAACTGGCACGTCAAGCAATTCCGAAATTTGAATTTTCGAACAACTCGATAAAGTTCACTTTTGCCGTACCGAGTTTTGAGGATGAAACTGCAAATCAGTACAAAACGTTTCTCGAAGGCTTTGAGAATGACTGGTCCGGTTGGGTAAAAGCAAACCAAAAAGAATACACCAACCTGTCGCCGGGGCGTTACACTTTTCATGTCATCGCCAAAAATGTGTTCGAGATCGAGAGTGAAGAAGCAACATATTCGTTTATTGTTTTACCGCCGTGGTACAGAACATGGGCAGCATATTTGATTTTTGGTCTCTTGCTTGGCGGTATTATTTTTATAATAGACCGCGCTCAAAGGCGGCGACTTTTCCTGAAAGCCCAGGCACGGCTACACATGCAGGAGGCTGAGCACCGCGCAGAGGCGGCGGAATTGCAAGCCAAGGCAGCCGAAGCGCAGGCCCTGGTTGTGCAAGCAGAAAATGAACGTAAAACAAAAGAACTTGAAGAAGCGCGTCAACTTCAGCTCTCCATGCTGCCCAAGGAAATCCCGCAATTGGCGCACCTGGATATCGCAGTGTATATGAATCCTGCAACGGAAGTCGGCGGTGATTACTATGATTTTAATCTCTCCAGCGACGGCGTTCTGACCGTGGCTGTCGGCGATGCAACCGGTCACGGTCTTAATGCCGGCATGATGGTGACAGCGGCAAAAAGTTTGTTCGAGACACTGGCGAGCGAACCGGACACGGTCAACATCATGAACCAGTCCAATCACGTTATCCGACAAATGAATTTTGCCACGCTGAAAATGGCGATTTGTTATCTAAAAATCCGTGGTAACAAGTTGTGCGCCAGCGGCGCCGGCATGCCGCCGTTGTTAGTCTATCGGGGATCAACCAATGACCTTGAAGAAATTATATTCAAAGGCATGCCTTTAGGCAGCTTGACCAGTTTCCCGTACGAAGAAAAACAGGTTGATCTGTTCCCCGGCGATAAAATCATTTTGATGAGCGACGGCTTTCCGGAACGATTAAATCCTAAAAACGAAATGTTGGACTACCCGCGAGCGTATCAGGCTATACTTGCCGCTGCCATCAGCTCTCCGAAAGAAATGGTGCAGCATCTTGTTAAAAGAGGTGAAGAGTGGGCCGACGGCCGCCCGCAGGATGATGATGTGACGTTTGTGGTGATGGAAATCAAATAACGATATAACGCTGAATAATTAGTGTCAACTTTGGAATTGTGCTATCTTTAAATGTGTTCACCTTTAATTAAAAAGAGGCCGCCCGACGATATGGGCATACTCTGGGAAAGAGATATGAGTGAATCTGTTGAATTAAAAATTTGTTTGCCCAAAATACCGGATATCGAACTGGTAGCCTTGGAAGGTCTGCAACGGCTCGCCAGCCATCTCGGCATCGGCGATGACAAAATTGGTGAAGCCAAAATCCTCGCCACCGAAGCGATTATTAACGCGTTGGAACACGCCGGTATTGATGAATTGCCCGTTGATGTTGTGCTGACAATGACCAAAAAAAAGCTGGTTATTTTTGTGCGCGATTACGGTAAAGGTTTTGAACCGGACAAGGTCGAAGAACCGGTTATCGAAAAGAAACTGGGCACCAACAAGAAACGCGGCTGGGGTCTCAAGTTGATGAAAACCATGTCTGATGATATTACCATCGAATCCGATGAACATGGCACAAAGATAACGATTATAAAAAATTTAGAGTAGGATTGAGCGTATGAGTACTGATTTTAAATTAGAGTCTTTTGTCAAGGATGGTTGTCTAATCATTCGAACATTTGGCTATATCAATAATGTCGGTGGTAAAGAGATCGTCAAAATATTTAACAATGCAATTGATAAAGGCACAACAAAAATCAACAATAATCTTTCCTAATCCAAAGTTGAGAATTCAAACTTCATTTCCTATCTGCTGGAAATCATTGAAAAATTGATGGACAAAGAGGGCAAATTGATTTTTTCCAATTTGGAACCAGCCATTGAAAAAACTTTTTCCATCATGGGACTCTTTCATTTTGCGGAACATGCCGCCACGGAAGAAGAAGCCTTAAGTAAAACTGGTGCTTAAGAACAAGGGACTAATGGATTATTCAACGTTAACGGGGCGATTATCGATCCATCTGGATTCCATACAGGAGGGTTTTGAAGAACTTTCAAAACAAAATTCAATCCCAGCCCTTGCCAAACAATTTGCTCTCATTCTCTCCGGCAACTTTGTTACAACGGATGTAAATATATTTTTTCGTTCATCAGAAGACAATGACTGGCAGCATGTTTATGTCAAAAAGCCACAGTCCGTTACGGTGCTTCAACAGCTGTCGCTGAAAAAATCATTTCATCTCTACGAATCGGATGGCCATTATCCCATTGCCTTCAGCTTGCCAGTCCCCAACTCGGCAATTTTTGTGGTATTACTTGGACGAAAGCTGAATCGTCAAGATTATTCTGATTTTGAAAAATTATCACTGCAAATGTTCGCGCAGCTTTTAGCGAATGCCTATCAGGCTTTTACCATGCAACAAAAGGAAAAAGAACTCATTTTTTCACTCAATCACCGCATCGTGCAGCTTAGCAGTTTGGTGGATACCGGCATCCAAATTAACAAGCTCAAGCGTGACGGCGCTATTTTGTCGCACGGCCTTCAGCAAGCCGTCGCCATGACGAATGCCGCCAGAGGCCGCATAAAGATCGAGCACAAAAAGCGCTCGCGATATATTTGCTTTCCAAAGGGATTTCGCAGCACGGACTTTAAGGAATATTCTTCCAGTTTGTTTTCGAATTTCAGTTATCGTCGTTCTTCCTATACATTTGAATTGTACGATAAAGAAAGTCGCAGCGGCTATGCTGAATTTGATATAACCGATGAGTTGCTGCTGGAATCGATTTCACGCCAAGTGCATGTGGCGTTGGCCAACCGCGAGCTGGGGCGACAGGCGTTGGAAAAACAACGTATTGAGCAGGAAATTTCCGTTGCCAGCGAGGTGCAGAAAAAACTGCTGCCAACTCAACTGCCAAAGATTGACGGCTATGATATTGCCGGCATCAATATTCCTTCCACGGAAATTGGCGGCGATTATTATGATTGTATTCCACTTGATGACGGACGTTACGCCTTGATCGTAGCAGATGTCACGGGGCATGGAATTTCCGCGTCGTTGCTGGTCAACAGTTTCCATGCAGCACTTTACTCCTTTTTATACAGCGATTTTACTCTCAAAGAACTTGTGCTAAAGTTGAACAAGGTCATTTATGCGGCGTCGCCGATGAATAAATTCATCACGGCATTCGTCGCTATTTTGGAGCCGAAAACCGGTGAGCTTGAATATGTCAGCGCCGGACATAATCCAGCGTATTTGTCCACACCGCAGGCAAAAAGTATCGAGCTCAATTCCGGCGGTATCATGTTGGGCATGATGGGTTTTGACATCCCCATGCAAACAGGAAAAGTGATCTTGGAAAAAGGACATCGGTTCCTGTTGTATACGGATGGTATTCCCGAAGCCAATAACCGAAAAGGCGAGATGTATGACGACGAAAGCCTGACGGCGTTTTTTGAAAATCATCCGGAGCTTGACGCGCAACGATTCATCGATGAATTGATTGCCGAGGTCAAAACATTTACCGCCGGCGCACCACAGACTGATGATATAACGGCGTTGTTTTTAAAGCGGGGATAATCATCGCTATAAAATGCGATGCAGAACCTCGCGAGATAAATTGATTATCTTGTTTCCAGGTTTTGCCTGAGAGCACGGCAAAAGCAAGACAAAATCACACCTATTCTGCAAATGTATCTCGTTCCCAGGCTCGGCCCGGGAGCGAGTTGAACACGGTCAATGACCAAAAGTTATTTTTACTCTCACCTTAAAAAATAATTTCAATTGCCAAAACCATTCACTATTTTGCGTTATCTACCAAATTCAAAAATCGAAAATTGTGATCCATAGTGCCGCAGGACTCACAATTATACATTGTCTTTTTTTTGAACGCGGTTATTGAACTGCAAACCATGATGATCGAGACCGACGAATGTCCGGTGATACCAACCGATTGGAAACACACGACACGACATAATCATGATCAAATAAAACTCGGAGGCGCAAATGAAACGGCTTTTCATCTTTGTCATAATTCTGTTCAATACGTTTTCTCTTTTTGCCGATAGTAAAATGGACTGGTGGCGCGAGGCGCGATTTGGCCTGTTCATTCATTGGGGACTTTATGCCGAACCGGCCGGTGAGTGGAAGGGCGAACAGATTCCCGGCATCAGCGAGTGGATTATGCTGCGCGCGCAGATTCCGGTGGCTGAGTACGAAGCGCTGGCGAAAGACTTTAATCCGGTCAAATACGATGCCGACGCCTGGGTGCAGTTGGCCAAGGAAGCCGGTATGAAATACATCGTCATCACGTCAAAACACCATGATGGTTTTGCCATGTTTCATTCGCAGACCAATCCATACAATATTGTGGATGCTACGCCGTTTGACCGCGATCCGCTGAAAGAACTGGCCGAGGCGTGCAAAAAGCACGGACTCAAACTCGGTTTTTATCATTCGCAGGCGCAGGACTGGAATCATCCGGGCGGCTCGTATGCCGGTTATCCGGACAAGCCGC
The DNA here is from genome assembly GCA_964432185.1 of uncultured Cytophagia bacterium. Lineage (GTDB taxonomy): Bacteria > Zhuqueibacterota > Zhuqueibacteria > Residuimicrobiales > Krinioviventaceae > Kriniovivens. The sequence continues at coordinate 1,565 of CAYSNA010000159.1, read as the reverse complement.
ATTGGGACAACACCATGCAGCGCGTGCCCATGGAGCAGTATATCGATGAAAAGGTCATTCCGCAGGTAAAGGAAATCCTCACCAATTATGGTGATATCGCCATCATGTGGTGGGACACGCCGATTGGCATGACCGAGGAGATGGCGAATAAACTGCAGCCGCTGTAGGAATTGCAGCCGGGCATCATCGCCAACAACCGATTGTACGGACCGTGGCCGGGTGATTTTTCCACGCCGGAGCAGCACATCCCGCCGACCGGGCTCGATTACGATTGGGAAACCTGCATGACCATGAACACGAGCTGGGGCTATAAATGGTACGATGACGACTGGAAATCCACCGAGACATTGATTCAGTATCTTGCTGATATCGCCAGTAAAGGCGGGAATTTTCTGTTGAATGTCGGACCGACGGCCGAGGGCGAAATCCCGCAGCCGAGCATCGAGCGGCTCAAAGGCATTGGCGCGTGGATGAGTGTCAATGGCGAGGCGATTTACGGTACCACTGCCAGCCCGTTTTTCAAACTGCCATGGGGACGCTGCACGCAAAAAGCCACGGATAACGGCACGACGCTGTACCTGCACGTGTTTGACTGGCCAAGCAACGGACAACTTGATGTGATGGATTTGAAAAGCGATGTCGCATCGGTAAAGCTGTTAGCGAACGGCAACGACCTGCAATACAAAATGGATGAAAACGGTCTGACGATCACCGTACCGGAAACGGCTCCGGATCCGGTGAATACCGTTCTGGTTGTCGAGACCATCGGCGAGTTAAGGGTAGACAGCAACATGCCGAAACAGGACGGCGGCTCGATCGTTTTGCCCGCTCCACTCGCCTTTATACACAACCGCGGTTACAGCATGAAAACCGGACTATCCGATAAAACAGCTAACGCCTTTGTTACCGATTGGGAGTCAGACCGCACCTACCTCGAATGGATGTTTGAAGCGACGTCTCCGGGATCATTTGAGGTGATGGCCGAGTTGGCGTGTGAGGATAAATCACAATTGAACATCAAAGTTGGTGAGAGCGAGGAAAATGCAACGATTAAAAAGACAGGCGGTATGGAGTCGTTCAAAAAAGTATCGCTTGGAACGATAACGATAAATGAAGCCGGAAGACATGTTATTGAGATGAGACCGGTTCGTGATAAATGGAGCCCAATCAATCTGAAAAATCTGACGCTGGTACAAAAATAACTCGACAGAGGGTGGGTTCCACCCCACCCTTCACATCTTTATCTAACTTTTCGATGATGACATGCTTTTTACACGTATTATCACTCGACTTAAACTTGATTGTGACAAAAGCGTGTCATGTCTTTTATTTGAGCTGCACACAGACGACTGATCCTTGAGCATCACGGGCATAAAGTTTATCGCCGATTAAAACGGGATTTGCCCAGCAGAGGCCGTCAAGAATTTTTTGGCGATATGTTTCGTTAAAACCATCAGCCGTCAAATCGCCCCAAATGAGCTCACCGTTTTCCGCCAGCATAATCATTTTATGGCCCACACCAACAAGATTGCCAAAAAGGTATTTTTCATCAAAAGATGTTCGCG
>CAYSNA010000158.1:0-11345 GCA_964432185.1 uncultured Cytophagia bacterium | reverse complement strand
GGTTACGGCTCATAACGACGGCGCCCTGTGTACGGCAACGATTGATAATTTTAGCATCAACGGTGTGCTCACGGATACGGTTGAGCGTGCCGAAACACCGAAAAATTTTGTTTTGCGGCAAAATTATCCCAATCCCTTTAATCCGGAAACGACCATCGAATTCCAGCTGCCGAACACTGAACGACTCACGGTTTCGGTTTATGATGTCACCGGCAAATTGATTCGGGAACTGCTGGACGCCTCCATGCCGGCCGGGTTGCATCGGATTCGTTTTGATGCGGCCGATCTGTCGAGCGGCATTTACATCGCCCATCTGAAAAGTAACAGTTATAATGCATCCATCAAAATGATGCTGGTGAGATAATCCGCTCATCCTGTTGGAAAAAGTTGTAAATTTTTTTTTACGGAACTCCCGCCCACGCGGGAGTTTTTTTAAAGGAGTTGTAGAGTCCTGCCTCCGCTGGTCAAACCTATCGGAGACTTTTACGTCAGCTCCGTTTGAGCGCGCGCTCTAACGGGACTCAAATCCATTCGTCCCATATTTTCCTCTTGTTCAAATTCCTATAATTCTCTATACTAACGAGCGTGTAAAAAATCCTTATCGATCTAACCATTAAAAAAAGTTGGGAGCTGTTTCGATGAAATTTATTTACCATTGTTGTTTTTTAATGTGTGCCCTGTTCAATCTTTCGCTGATCGGCATCCTGCACGCTCAGCCGACAACCACTCAAGAGAAAATGCTCTACGATATGGTTGGCGAACCCTTTCGCAGCGGCGGCGATTTTGGCGCGCCGTGGGGTGCGCACGAGGCCGAGCTGCACGGTTTGCCGAGCGGCTACGACTGGTACCAGGGAGCGCGTCCCGGGGCGTGGATGAATCGAGATAATTTCGGCGCCATCGCTATTTGGGGGCAGGTGTATGAGCAAAAAGGGGGATCGCCGGAGAAAAATTATCGCGTGCAGATTCGTAATCTTTATCTCTATTATTATGAAAACGGCGCCTGGACGCTGCTGGAGAAAACGACCAACAACGTCGGTGGTTCATGGTACAAGACCAATTTTGATAACGGCACGGCCCAGGGCAATAAACGCAGCGAGCCGGCCAGCAACGGCGGCGGCATTAGCGTCACCATGATCGACGGCCACATTTTTCACTGGTGGGGCAGCAAATGGCCGCGCTCCGTTATGCCCAAAACGGCTGACGCGCTTTATGCCGTGTGCGAAGTGCGGCTTATCCCCAATACGGATCCCAATGTTGATCTGAGCAAGGTCGCCGTGCTCGCGTCCACCGGTATGGATTATTATACGACCGTCGATCACTCTGCCGGGCCCAACGAGCGCATCACCAGCGGCGCTATTGCGCGGCATCGATTCATCTCTGCGGAATGGTCCACGCACTCCATGACCATTTGCCGCGAACAGCCGCCGCAAACGCTGCAGGACTATGTCAACGACGTCCTCAGCCGGCCGCTGCCGCCGGGCGTCTATCCCACGGCTGTACACACGCTGGAACAGCCCAGGGCGTTTGAACTCTATCAAAATTATCCGAATCCTTTTAATCCAACGACGACCATCACGTTTGATCTGCCGCACAAAACACACGTGTCGCTCGCGGTCTTTGATGTCACCGGACGACAGGTCAATCTTTTGCTTAATGAGAATTTTCCCGGTGGATCGCATAGCATCATCTGGGCCGGAATGGACGAGGCCGGCAATGCCTTGCCGTCCGGTTTGTACTTTTATCGGCTTTACGTTCAAGACCGAGTGGAAACGCGCAAGATGTCGTTGATCCGTTAGCATTGCCTGTCCTGTCGGGGCCGCGCGCCTCGACAGGACAGGCTGGTCTTTTTTCCTTTATGCTCCGGTGTGATCTTGCAAAATCGCCTGACCTTTGGTCAACCACGAAAAACCAAAGGCCCACAATGCCAGCGTTTCCAGCCAAAAAGTGGGGTGACATTTTTCCAGTACCGGATATTTTCCACAAAAAAGTACAAAATAGCAGCCGAGCACCACAATGCACGCGGCCATGGTGTACCCGCACGTTCGATAGACACAGTTTCTGGCTCGTTTTCGTTTTCGATACGGCTTTGGCTCGTTGCTTTTCGGAAACAAAACGAGACAAAAGTAAATCAGCGTTCCGAAAAATAATGCGGCTGTGATGAGGTGCAGTTTGTCGCTGAGATTGGCCATTGGCGAAATGTCCGGTTGAGTCCGGTCCGGCAGTGCAGGGAAAACGGCAATGCCAATGGCAAAAAAACAGCCGAGGTGACTGACGAGATTATCCATCCAACAATAGCCCCGGTAGGAAAATAACAGCGCGCCAATGACAAACAACACGCCGACAAAAACATCGCGCATGACCGTGTGATAATAAAAGCTTAAGGATTTTTGAATGCCGTTGCCGGCCAGAATGACGTCGCCGAGAACCAGAAAAATTGGAAACGCCACGCCGAGAAAACCGATGGCCAACCTCAGTTTCAAGTACGAGATGACCAGTGACAATGAATCGTCTGCCAATGAGTGGATTGTCTTTTTCATGACCTACTTTCTCCCAAGTGGTGCGAAAGATTCGCCTGTTCAAATGGCTCCGCGTATTATTTTAAAGACAGAAAGAAAAACAAATCGTCACATGAAAAACTGGATGTCAATATAAAGATATCCGTTCATGATCCACAACGCACGTCCGATTTTGCCCCGAGCCGCCTCATTTTCCAGTTTTCTTGACAACTTTTTCTTGCTCGGATACTTTATTATCTCTATACTTGATTTGTAGAGTGGCAACTGAATAAACAAATTGTGGAGAGAGAAAATGAAATCCTTTTACGTCCTGCTTTGTGTTATGCTGATGTTCTCTTGTGCCCGGCAACCGGTTGTTGAAGCGCCAAAAACCATCAGTCTGTTCAACGGCACGAATTTGTCCGGCTGGCATATTGATGTGCCGGCGCTTGATAAAAATCCGGATACGACCGCGTCGTTTATCGTGCGCGACAGTATGCTCGTGAGTCTGGGGACACCAGGAGGCCACATCATTACCGATTCGGTGTTCTCGAACTATCGCCTGGATGTCGAGTATCGATTCGCCGGTACGCCGGGGAATTGCGGCGTGTTGGTGCATGCGTCCAGACCGCGAGCGTTGTACGGCATGTTTCCCAAATCCATCGAAGTGCAAATGATGCACGAAAACGCCGGTGATTTCTGGTGCATTGTTGAGGACATTGAGGTGCCGGATATGGAAACGCGCCGCGGCCCGAAAGAAAAATGGGGCATCACCGAAGGCAAAGAACGCCGCATTCTCAACTTGACCGACGGCTCGGAACATCTGGTTGGCGACTGGAACGCCATGAAGATCGAATGCGTGGCGGACACGGTGAAAGTGTGGGTGAATGGCGATCTTGTCAATTTTGGTTACAACGCCACCGCCACCAGCGGCCAAATCGCCGTGCAGGCGGAAGGCTCGGAAGTCGAGTTTCGCAAAATTGAATTGACGCCGATTACAAAAATCACCCAATAAAACTCGGACTCAATATCCCTCAAATTGAAATAACGCCAATCTTTGAATCACACCCACCATTCAGCTTGACTTGATGTGGGTGTGATTTTTTAAAAGCTCGCCTGCTCGGCCCGACAACTCGTGGGAATTCCCATCGCTCTTTTATCGTTAAATATCCTCTATAAAAAACAAATGCGCACGACTCATCTGATCATCCTCATTATACTCCAATTTGATCATTTGTGACTCCGCTTGACAAAAACAACGAACCTTTTGCTCGTCAAAAACTCTAAAATTTGATGAATATTTCTTTTAATTCTAATCAGGTGTGCTAGACCTGATACGATTTTATCACCACATTACAGGAGCTTTCCATGAAAAATAATATAATTCCAACCTTAATGCATAAATTGGCGCTGATCCTTGCCGTGCTCGTGTTCGGCATCAATTTGTATGCTGTTGATAAAACCGACAAAGTTGAATTTAAGGTGAGAACGACCAGTCCGGGTGGTAATTTCTCGCCGAAAAATATTGGCGCCATTTGGATTGAAGACGCCAATGGCAATTTTGTTCGTACGCTTCAAGTGTGGGCGGAACGGCGAATTCAATATTTGTACACCTGGAACAATCGAACCGGCGCCAACAAAACGGATGCCGTCACCGGCGCAACGCTGTCCACGCATCAATCGCACAAAGTCTCATGGAATGTTAAAGATGCGAACGGCAATGATGTGCCCAATGGCGTCTATACCATGCGAATCGAATTGACCGATCAGCATGCGCAGGGCCCGCTCGGTTCCTATACCTTCCCCGTGGGCGAAGCGACTAATTCGAAAGAATTTGCCGATGAAACTAATTTTCATGATATCGAAATCAGTTGGACCTCAATGACGACGGATGTGACTGAGAATGCTGATGTTCCGGTAGCATACGAGTTGGCGCAGAATTACCCGAATCCGTTCAATCCGACGACGGCCATCTCTTATACGCTGGCGCAGGAAAGCCCCGTTGAACTTGCCGTTTATAATGCGACCGGAGAGCGAGTCGCGACGCTGGTTCATCAGGCCCAACCTGCCGGGGCGCACTCGGTGCAGTTTGATGCCTCTGCTTTGCCGACCGGCGTGTATTTGTATACCATCACCACGGCGAACTTTTCACAAACGAAAAAGATGCTGCTGGCCAGATAACCTTGCTGCCCCGATTCGTAAAAACGGATCGGGGCAAAAAATCCTTTTTATCTCTTTTTATTGAATCAACAACAACTTGCGCACGGCGGAAAATTCATCCGTGTACATCCGCACAAAATAAACGCCGCTGCTCACGCGTTCACCCCGATTGTCGAAACCGTTCCACTTAATGTGATGTGCCCCGGCCGCGAGTCTGTCATTTACCAGCGTCTTGATCTTTTGTCCTGTTGCATTGTAAATATCAACCGCGACATGATGCGATTTTTTCAAGCTAAATGGAATGACAGTTTGGGGATTAAACGGATTGGGGTAATTTTCACCCAGAAAAAACTCGTCAAATTCTATATTGTATTTTTTTACCTTGGATTCATACGGCGCCGGATAAATCCACGTGCCGATGCAACTGCCTTTATACAAATCACCCGTATGCGGATTAACCGCCATGGCGCTCATGCAGTTGCGCGGCAGATTATCCGTGATATCCTCCCACGACTCGCCGGCATCGGTGCTGCGAAAAATACACGAGATGCCGTTCTCAAACATGCCGGCGTAGAGGATGCCCGGAACGTTCGGATCAACTGCCACGGTTCGCACAAAGTTTGATGAAGAGTGCCCGTCGGCCAGATCAAGGACGTTCAAACTTGTCCAGGTGCTGCCGTCATACATGGCCAGATCAAAGTTTTTATCGAGCGTATAAATTTTATCGGGATCAAACGGATCGGCCGCGAACGTCGGCAAATTGTCCAGGCGGATAAATCGCCAGCCGGGTTTGGCATAGTCCTCCCACGTTTCTCCACGATCCTGCGACCGCAAAATGGCGCGTCTGTCGCTGTCCATCGCAAAAATGACATCCGGAACGTTATTACACATGCCGACCAGAGTGGGGTGCGAATAGGAGGACGGGAAATTAATAAAGGAAAACGTTTTGCCGGCATCATGCGAAATTTTATTTCCGGCATAGACAATCTCCGGGGCGTTCGGATGAAAGGAGATGAACAAGTTCATATCTTCCTGCTCGGCGCCCTGCGTGACCAACGTCCAGCTTTTACCGTTATTGGCGGTGCGCATGAGCTGGGTTTTGAAATAATCACCAACCGAGGCGACGATGACCTTGGAGCCGTCGAGCGGCTGGAAATCGCCGGCATACGCGCCAAGCCAGCCAACAAGTCCGGCCTGGTACCAGGACCAGGTGTTGGGATTGGTATTCGGTTCAAAATAGTTGCCACAGGTTAGCGTAATTTTCATGCCGACATCGTTATTAAAAAAGGCGAAGCGATTGGCATCCATTCGGTCAAACGCTGCCGCGCCATTCCACCAGCTCCACGCATTGCCGGTAAAGCCGGTGGCCGATTCGTCAAAGCTGGCGCCGCCGGTCGTGGTTTTAAAAAGCGTCGCCCGAGAAAACGCAACGGCCTCGTTTTGGTCTTTCGCATTGGTCACCAGGCCCGACAGATCGCCGTCAATCCATCGCCGCCAGCCGGTCTCACGGCCAAGTCCGGGAAATGTTGTGACCGAGCCAAAATTATTCCACGTTTCTCCGCCGTCATCACTGGTGATCGAGTTTTGGTTCAAACCGATAAGATAGAATTTATGCGGAAATCCATGATTCATCACCACGCGCGCCGCCGGATGCTGCTTTAACAGCGTAAAATTTTCTCCCGCGTTTGTGGATTTGTAAAGTCCATTATCCCGAACCGTGACGATCATATCGTTTGACTGTTGCGGATTAATCGCGATGGAGGTGACCGAACCGCCCGGCAAATCGCCAAGTTTGTGCAGATCTGCGCCTTGAGACGTGCTGACGAACAAGCCGTCCTCGGAGCACAGATATACCGTAGAGCTGTCAGTGGGATGGCAATAGACGCCGTAAACGACGGAATGGCTGGTCAGCGCGCTGACTTTTGTCCACGAGGCTCCACTATCATTCGAACGGAATAAACCGTTTTGCGGAAAAGCAACGTACCAGCGGGTGGCCGGACCGTCATCAACACACGAAGACAGGTCATAATCAATATTGTGGCGATAGGCCCGCTGCGCGCCGCCGTTGTAATTGGTTTTGGTCGGCAGGACAAACTCCCAGTTGTCGCCACCGTCCCGGGATCGATACAGCCCTTCGAATTCCGCCGCCAGATAGTTGTAGGAATTATCAACCACGAGAAAGACGATATTCGGATCGTTCGGATCAACCTGAATGGATTGACCGAACGGGAGGTACAGGCCGACATCCAGGCATTTTTGCCACGTGTCTCCCGCATCCGTGCTCCGCCAGGCGCCGCCGACATCATGCGAGAGATAGATATAATCCGGATGATTCAGACTGCGCGCGATGGAATGCGGATGCTGCTCGGCTTCCCCGCCATAAAGATTTTGATTGTACTCGTGCTGCGAACGGATTGGCAGGGGCCGCCAGTTCCCATCGGCTAAAAGTGCTGTTGCCAACAGGATTAACAACCATGCGCCCAATGCCGCGTCGAGTTTCGTTTTCATTTCAGCTCCGTTGTGTTTGGTTTTGTTGGTGATGCGGTGATCAACGTTTTTGAGCACGTTTTGAATATCGTGCAAAACTGGTTCTGATGTGAGATCTAAAAGCGGTCAAAATATATTGAATGGTAGATTGGATGTCAAGCCAATGTTGGCAGAAAAGGTGAATGTCAAAAGCTGATTTGAGATTAACCTTTTTCAAGAATACAGAGATAAAATTGAATCTCCATGACTTTTTTTGCTCATGGTTAAAAGTCCGGCAGTGTGCTTGCAAAATGATCGACTATTTTGCGCTGAAATATATGTTCGCGCCGATTTGTTTTCATCTGTCACTACACACTTATAAAAATGGAGAATCCCATGAAGATTTTCGTTACGAATGCTCTTGTCCTTATTTTTGCTGTTCACTCCTTCGCACAGATCAGCGTCACATCGAACAGCTTGATGGGGTGGATGAACATTACCCAAACTATCGAAGCCGACACGAGCGGTTCAGTGTCCGTGAATGTCGGCAGCCCCGGCGCCAACCAGACGTGGGATTTCAGCGGCTTTTCCGGCCAATCCTACTCGGCAGAGTATAAATTATTCCAATCCCAGCAAACGCCGTATGCGTCCGATTATCCGGCGGCCAATTACGCCTTTCGAGTGGATATGTCATTCGATGGAAATACCGGCACATTTTACGAGTATTTTAATCTGACCCCGGAAAAAATGCATTCGCTTGGATCGGTCATTCTGTACAATGGTGAGGTATTTGGGAAGGAGCGAGATGATGAAGTGACGCCGCTGCCAATTGCTTACGGCAATACCTGGCAAACGGCATCGGCAGATACGTTTGAAATTCCCGGATTTGGTTCGACAATCACAAAGTTATCCGAAAAAAACACCATTGATGCGTGGGGGACCATTAAATTGCCGTCCGGTCAATACTCATGTTTGCGCTGGAAAACCGAAGGTACGTCCGAACAAATCACCAGCATCGGCGGCATGGAAATCCCGATTGGTTCATCGACCTATATCGATTATACTTGGATTGGTGAAAATTCACTGTTCCTCGCTTCGGTTACCAGTGAAGAAAATGAGACAAATCCGAACTTTACCATCGCCTCCGGCGTGTCCTGGCTGAAAGGTGTGACTGGCTCCACGGCTGTTGCGAATGATCCAAATTCTCTTCCGGATTCATTTCGTTTGCTGGACAATTATCCGAATCCCTTCAATCCGAGCACAACGATTTCCTTTCAGTTGAACCGATCCGCCGATGTGTCCATCGCTGTTTATGATGTTCACGGTCGTCTGGTGCAACAATTGGCTGCAGGCTCTTTTGACGCCGGCATACATCAAGTAACGTGGAACGGCACGAATGCTCAGGGTGAACTCGTCGCCGGTGGAACCTATTTTTGTAAACTGTCCGCCGGTTCACAAAATGCAATTCGAAAAATGACCTTGTTGAAATAAAATTTTGCCTGTCTGTCGTACACCTCGCAACAAGGCGTACGACAGATTTTTCTCGCCTTTTTATCCACCACCTCAGAATCATTTTTGTTTTTCATGTTGCTTCTGCTAAATTCCAAAAACAATCATTGGACATTATTTATGAAAATCGAAGCTTGTATCCATTGCGACACCTTGCCGATGATGATTCGCAGTGTTCGCGCGGCTTATGATGGCGGCGCCTCGCGACTCGAATTGTGCGCAGCAATGGACGTTGACGGCCTGACACCATCGCGCGAGCTTATTGTAGCCGCGCGCGAGTATTTCGCTCGCCCCGGCGTTTTGGTGATGATTCGGCCGCGGGCCGGTAATTTTTTCTATACTGATGCCGAACGTGAGATCATGCAGGAGCAGATGACCATGGCGGCCGAGTGCGGCGCCGACGGCGTGGTGTTTGGCCTGTTGGATGAGAAAAGAAACATCGATTTTACCGCGCTCGCAAAGTTGATGCGGCACTGCCAAAATCTCAAACTTCAAACAACATTTCATCGTGCATTTGATGCCACGCCGAATAAATTTGACGCGTTGGAAAATTTGATTGATTCTGGCGTGGACCGTGTTTTAACAAGCGGCACAACATGGGGAGACGGCGGCGGCGCTTTGGATGGAATTGCCCCTCTCAACGAGTTGATTGAGCGGGCGGCCGGCCGAATTGAAATTGTCATTGGCGGCGGAGTGTCGCCACAAAATGCGGCAGAGATTCTGCGGCAACTGTCAACCACAAATCGTCGAGTCTCATTACATTCGTATTCCGGGATTCGCAAAAATGGAGTGACAGAGACACATCTCGTTCAAACGCTTGTAAACGTTGCGGCAGGATTAAAAATATAAAAGGGGAGACACAGGAATATGCCTCCCCTTTAAAAACAGTGAGAAAAGAATTATTGCATCAAAATCATCTTGCGCGTCTGCGAAAAATCGCCGGCTTGGAGGCGATAAAAATACAATCCGCTAGACACCTTCCCGCCGTTATCATCTCGTCCATCCCATAAAACCGAGTGCGAACCGGCCAAAGTCATCCCGTCTGTGAGCGTTCGAATCACCTGGCCAATCGAATTGATAATCACCAATTGTACGTTCACATTCACCGGCAGTTGATATCGAATCGTGGTCGACGGATTGAACGGATTGGGATAATTCTGCGCCAGATCAAAGTCGGTTGGTAATTTGTTGTCTTGCACGCCAAGCGGGAAATTTATGGCAAAGTCGGCATCGCTGCGGTCAATGACGCTGCCGTCCGGTGTTGAAACTTGCAAAAGGCAGGTTGACGCTGCCGGCTGTGTCACCGTCCATAAAAATGAGTCGGTGTTGGGGACGGTCGCCAGCGTTTCGAAAGAGCTTCCGTTATCTCGGGACAACGCCACGATAACATCGGTTTGAATATTCTGCGAATCCCATGTCAGCAATGTCTGCTCGCCAATTCGCAGCGTATCGCCGCCGTTCGGCGATGTGACGGTGATGCTTGGTTGGGCCGTAAAATTCAGGCTGAATTTTAGGCGGTTGATGACGTTGACCATGGTCACGCTCACCTGACCAGCGCCGGAAATATTTTTATTGATGATATGAGGTGACAACTCATCCGTCACCGTACCGGTCACATGATCCGGCAAGTCCCAGGAGACGACGACTTTTGCATTATTGGTCGATTGAAATTGAATCTCATAGTCAACCGTGCCGACAAAATTTTCGTCGCCCCGGCGGTAATCCACATAACTTCCCTCGCCGAGTGATGTGCCGGATACCAGGCGAGCCTCAAAGACTTTGGCCGGCGGCATGGGCGGCACTTCCTCTTCCATCAACGCGCTGTTTATTCCGGCTGAAGCTTGCGGATGCAACCCAAGGTGCAGCGTCCGGCTTTGTCCCGTCGCATCCGCAACGACGATCGGGATAGTGACGGCACCGTTTTCCGCACTCGATAGTTGTCGAGTTGTTGTGCCGGTCTTTTCGGCCGGAGCCGCCACGGTTGACTGGCCCATATCCGCCGAAAAGGAGAGTTGCCCATCTTCTGAAACCAAAATCCAATAACCTCTGCCGGATTCAAGAACCTCGGCACTGGTATAATTTTTATTGTAGGACAGAAAATCCGAGATGATAATATTGGCCGGCGTCGATTCAATCGTGCTGATCGGCACGTTCTCTGCAAATGGCCCGATTAAATTCCAGCCGAGTCGCACCGGAATTGTGGTGCGGTCGACGCTTCCCCACAGCGGCACGGCGTTAGATTCATCAAATTTGAGCCAGTAAGCCTGGCCGGTAATGAGCTCGTCTGTCGCGGTATAGCCGTATTCGTCAAAGACAAACGCTCTGGAGCGGGCGGCCGGGAACAGGGCCTTGGCGCGCATATCATCCGTGTGCACCGGCACGGAGAGCAAATTCCATCCCGGACTGGTTTTGACCATCTCCGGTTCATCAGACGAGTAGATGATTTTCAGGCTTTTCAAATTTATTGTCGGAATGGTCAGCTCGCTCGTCTCTTTCATATTTTGATTGATGAGCGTGCCGGTGATATCTTCTCGAATATAATTACTGCCAGTCGGCAAGGTCAGGTATTCCCATTGCAGTTGTAACGGCATCCCAGGTATCCCAGCTGCCATCGGGTGCTCCCAGATCAGGTCCCGAATCAATCATCACAATCTTGTGATTTCCGAGGGGAACTACAAAATCGCTGTAACGATTGATGTAACGTTTATAATAAGC
>CAYSNA010000157.1:0-11469 GCA_964432185.1 uncultured Cytophagia bacterium | reverse complement strand
AAGCCCATTCCAACCGGAACGGGCTTTTTTTATTATCAAGATTCCGTAGGATGGCTTGCAAGTCATCCTACAGGAGATATTACATATTAACCTTCAATCGCCGCCTGGGCTGCCGCAACGCGAGCGATCGGCACGCGGAACGGTGAACAGGAGACATAGTTCATACCGACTTTGGCGCAGAATTTAACCGATTTCGGCTCGCCGCCGTGCTCACCACAGATACCCACTTTGAGTTTCGGGTTGGTGCTGCGGCCGCGCTCGGTACCGATCTGGACCAACTGACCAACACCTTCCTGATCGAGCACCTGGAACGGCTCTTCTTTCAGAATGTTTTTCTCGAGGTAAATCGGCAGAAATTTGCCGGCGTCATCACGAGAATAACCAAAGGTCATCTGGGTCAAGTCGTTTGTGCCGAAGGAGAAGAACTCGGCTGTTTCCGCGATCTTGTCCGCGGTCAATGCGGCGCGCGGGATTTCGATCATCGTTCCAACCAGGTAGTCAATTTTGGCGCCTTTTTCAGCAAACACTTTTTCGGCGGTGGAACGAATGATGGAATCCTGCATATCGAATTCGGCTTTTGTACCAATCAACGGCACCATAATTTCCGGAACGGCAGTAATGCCTTTGGCTTTGCAGTTCAACGCCGCCTCGATGATGGCGCGGGTCTGCATTTCGGTGATTTCCGGATAGGTGTTGCCCAAACGGCAGCCGCGGTGTCCGAGCATCGGGTTGAATTCGGCCAGGTCTTCGACTTTTTGTTTAACCTGTTCCGGGGTGATGCCCATTTCTTTTGCCATTTCCGCCTGGTTCTTGTCTTCGTGCGGTACGAATTCATGCAACGGCGGATCCAAAAGACGAATCGTTACCGGCAGTCCGTCCATAGCCTCGAAAATGCCTTCGAAATCTTCGCGCTGATACGGCAGGATCTTCGCAAGCGCTTTGCGGCGTCCGGCTTCATCATTAGCCAAAATCATCTCACGGACGGCTTTAATGCGCTCGCCTTCGAAGAACATGTGTTCGGTGCGGCACAGGCCAATTCCCTTGGCGCCAAAATCACGTGCGACTCGGGCATCGTGCGGCGTATCAGCGTTTGTGCGTACGAGAACTTTGGTGTGTTTTTCACACAGATCCATCAATTTGCCAAAATTGCCGGAGAGTTCGGGATCGATCGTGGCAATTTTACCGTCGTAGACTTCACCAGTCGAGCCGTTCAGAGAGATGAAATCACCCTCTTTCAGCACTTTGCCGTCGATGGTCATGGTGCGGGCTCTATAGTCAATTTTACAAGCGCCGGCGCCGGAGACGCAGCATTTACCCATGCCGCGGGCCACAACAGCCGCATGCGAAGTCATACCACCGCGAGCCGTAAGAATTCCATTGGCCGCGTCCATGCCGGCCAGGTCTTCAGGAGAAGTTTCAATACGAACGAGAACGACTTCTTCGCCTTTGGCTTTCCATTCAACAGCTTCATCGGCAAAGAAAACGATTTTACCGGTCGCCGCGCCTGGAGAAGCCGGCAAGCCTTTGGAAAGAACGTGTGCCGATTTGATGGCGTCGCCATCAAACACCGGGTGCAGCAACTCGTCCAGCTTGTTCGGCTCAACGCGTTTGATCGCCGTTTTTTCATCGATCATACCTTGATCCAGCAATTCCATGGCGATACGAACCATGGCTTCACCGGTACGTTTGCCGTTACGGGTTTGCAGCAGCCAGAGACGACCATCCTGAATGGTGAACTCGAGGTCCTGCATGTCTTTATAGTGATTTTCAAGTTTGGTTTCGGTGGCGATGAGTTCCTTGTACACGGTCGGCATGAGTTCTTCGAGAGACGGAAATTTCGCGGCGCGATCGGCTTCCGATACACCGGCCAACGCAGCCCAACGACGTGATCCTTCGAGTGTAATTTGCTGAGGTGTACGAACGCCGGCCACAACATCTTCGCCCTGGGCGTCGATTAAATATTCGCCATTGAAAATATCCTCGCCGGTTGCCGCATCACGCGTAAACGCGACGCCGGTGCCGGAATTGTTGCCCATATTACCAAAAACCATGGCTTGGCAGTTAACCGCTGTGCCCCACTCTGCCGGAATGCTGTTCAGGCGACGGTATACAACGGCGCGTTCATTTTGCCAGGAACCAAAAACAGCGCCGACAGCGCCCCAGAGTTGTTCCCACGGATCGGTCGGGAAGTCATGACCGGTCACTTTTTTGACCGCGGCTTTAAATTCTTTGACAAGGCGTTTGAGGTCGTCGGTCGACAGGTCCGTATCGTTTTCAACGCCTTTTTCTTCTTTCACTTTATCCATAATTTCTTCGAACGGATCGATATCTTCTTTGGATTCCGGTTTCATGCCGAGAACAACATCGCCGTACATTTGTACGAAACGACGATAGGAATCCCAGGCAAAGCGATCGTTGCCGGATTTGGTCGCCAAGCCTTCAACGGCTTCATCGTTCATACCGAGGTTCAGCACGGTGTCCATCATGCCGGGCATGGAGACGCGAGCGCCGGAACGAACGGACATGAGCAGCGGATTTTCTTTATCGCCAAATTTGGCGCCCATCATATTTTCAACTTTTTTCATGGCGTCTTCAACTTGCGGCTTAATCGCGGCAACAGTGGCATCAACGCCGTCAGCATACCATTTTGTACAGACTTCGGTTGTGATGGTGAAACCGGCGGGAACCGGAACACCGATCTTGTTCATCTCTGCCAGGTTGGCTCCCTTGCCGCCGAGCAGATTCTTCATTCCGGCATCGCCATCAGCCTGGCCGCCTCCGAACGAATAGACAAATTTTTCAGACATTACATCTCCTGTGAATTTGGATTTTATTATGATTTATTTTTATTTTGAAAAAAGAATTTTTTAGTGGACGCAAAAAAAGCTCTTTTTTATACAAGAATTCCTGTTACCACGACTTCTGATAACAGGACATTAAATTTACAAATTACAAATGTCAAATTACAGTAATATTTGACATTTGTAATTTGAATTTATTTGGACGCCGTTTGAACGCCGAGAATGCTGTTGTATTTGTCTCTATCCTTCAGCACCTCAACCGCTTTTTTCAGCGTTTCATCACGATCAAAACTTGTGGCATACGATGCATCATTACCGTTCAACTTGGCGACCAGTTCGCGTTTGATCAAGTATTTGATGTCATCCATGGATTCCTGCTTTTCTTTCTCCTGCACGGATTTGAATTGCTCGCGTATCTGTGAAAAGGAGGATTCCATTTCCGTATAATATTCGTTTTCCTGAGCGACTTTTTCCAAATCTTTCAAGTGATCCAATCCTGTCGGTTCGTACTCGAATTCTTTTTTATCGACAAAGGCGAAAAAGTCGTTGAGAATTTGATCGTCAACCGTAACGCCGTTTGCCAGTTCCGGGTGTGTGGCAGCGTATTCCAGACTGAAATTGAAGAACATCGACTGGCGCATCAGCTCGCCGACGTAGCGCGTTGTGTGGTCATCGGATGATTCGATATCGGGTTTAATGCCGCCGCCACCGGAGACTTGGCGGCCGTTGCGGGTATAGAATTTTTCCGCATCCTCTTCCTTCTTTTGCTGGTCTTCTTCGGATTCCTCATCATCGATTGAATCCCACAACACGGAATTTTTACCGCGATTAAAAACATCCATTTTCTGGATGAGGCGACCGCTTGGCATATAGTACTTGGCCGTGGTCAGTTTGAGTGATGTTTCCCGTTCCGCCGTGCGATCGATGGGCATGACGGTTTGCACCAGCCCTTTGCCGAACGATTGCTCGCCAACGATGACGCCGCGATCCAAATCCTGAATTGAACCAGCGACAATTTCCGACGCCGACGCGGAATACTCATTGATCAAAACCACGAGAGGCAGTGTGCCGAAAATTGGATTATCCGTCGTGCGATATTCTTTCGTAGAGTTAACATCGCGCGCTTTTGTATAAACAACCAGTTCGCCTTTGGGCAAAAAGTTGTTGGCCACGGAAACGGCTACATCGAGCAAGCCGCCGGGATTGCCGCGCAAGTCAAGAATCAGCGATTCCATACCCTTGTCGAGCAGATCCTCAATCGCATTGGTCATCTGTTTTTCGGCGCTGCGATCAAAAGAATTCAACTTGATCAGGCCGACGCCCGGTTCAACAAATCCGGCAAATTGAATATCCGAGACTTCAATCTCGTCCCGAATAAGGGAAAAAGTCATCGGTTCATCCACGCCAACGCGGCGGATTTTAATGACGACCGTACTGCCCTTTTCTTTGCCACGCAGTTTGCTCGCGGTTTTCGAAAGGGTCAATCCTTTGGTCGATTCACCGTCAATTTCGATAATTTGATCGCCTTCGCGAATGCCGGCTTTTTCGGCAGGACTATTTGGAAACGGTTGCTCGGCCGCGGTTGGCCAACCGTTGCGAGTTGAAATTCGCATGCCCACGCCGTAATATTTGCCGCGGGTCATGATCTCCATGTCTTCAACGGCTTCGGTCTCCAGAAAGGTGGAATAGGGATCGAGACGGTCCAGCATGCCGTTGATGCCGGCGCGCATAAATTTGTCCGGATCAACTTCTTCAACATAGTTGTTGGCCGTTTGTTCGTAAATCAGTCCATACACTTTGATGTTTCGCCGAACTTCGGCGTAAAAATCGCGCTGGCTTTTGCTCAATAAACCACTTGACCATGTACCCAGAAGAATAAAACTGAGCAGGCTTATGGCGATTATAAGCTTTTGTTTGTTTCTCATGCCTTTCTCCGTAGCTTGTCCGTCCGCTACTTGAAAACGAAATATAGGGAGATTTTATTTTTCAAGTGTTAACGAATCGTAAAATAGATTCACTAAATATAATATAAAAACCGACAATAAAGTGCACGAATAATTTTCACAGTGATTCGTGATTAAATAAAAAAAAGGTCTTGCACAATGGCTTGAATTTCATTCTGGATTTCAGCAATCGGCTGATGACCGTCAATGAATTTCACGCGCTCGGGCTCGGATTTTTGGATTTGGCGAAAACCGTGCCGAACTTTTTCCTGAAAGGACAATCCTTCGGCTTCCATGCGATCTGCAGCTTGTTCAAGTTTTATTTTTCGTTCGGCCGCAACCGTGGGATCAACATCCACATAAAAAGTCAAATTCGGCTCCAAACCCACCGAACCAATTCTGTTGGCCTGATGGACAATATCCAAATCCAGACCGCGTGCATAACCTTGATACGCGGTGGTCGAATCATAAAAACGATCACAAATGACAATTGTTCCCGCCTCCAGCGCCGGACGGATGCTTTCTTCCACCATTTGTGCCCGTGCCGCTTCGTACAACAATAACTCGGTCCAGGCGGACATGGCGGAATTTTTATTATCCAACAAAATATGGCGGATCGATTCTGATATCGGTGTGGCGCCAGGATCACGTAAACGTATGACAGTCGCACCCTTTTTGCGGAGAAATTCATGCAGCAGCACGGCCTGGGTTGATTTGCCGCTCGCGTCTATCCCTTCAAATGTGATAAAAAAGCCGCTGCCCGCACCTGTCAAAGTTTTAATTTTCTCCACGATCCGTTTTTAAATCGTATAAAGTTCAACACCAACCGCACGGATTCATCCAGAGCCTGAATGCCCCACATGCCATAGATGCCCCATCCGAAAATGAAGAAACTAATGTAATTAAATCCGACCTCAAACACAACGACAAAAGCGATCGTCGTCCACATGAGCCAACGCAGCATGCCGATGCCGCGCAAATTGCCGCTGAGCACATTGTTGAGGGCTTTGGGTATTTGCGCCAGCGCAAAAATGAAAATGGCCTTTTGACCGAGCGCGACCGTCGGCGGATCGGTTGTGAAAACATGGATTATTGCTTTTGAAAAAGTGACCATCAGGAGGACGGCCACACCGATGACGATCGCCATGGCCACATGTGCGGCTCGCGCCGATTGTTCAGCTTTGGTTTTGTCGTTGGCGCCGAGATCCTGGCCAATCTGACTCATGGCCGCCAGGCTGAATCCCATGTATAACATGGAAAGCACATTTTGAATGCGCATAAAAATCGCATGGGTGGAGAGAATCACCACGCTGACCGTGCCGGCAAAGCCGATAACCACCAACTGACCGAGCCCCCAGGCTAATTGTTCCACCGTTGTCGGCAGGCCCATTTTGAACAATTTTTGAAAGCTGCGGAAATTGGGGCGCGTGAGTTCAGTAAAGGACAAATAGACATGCGTTTTGTGGCTGCGCAACAGAAACAGCGTTATAAAAAAGCCGATTGAATGCGCCACACCCGCAGCGATGGCGGCGCCTCTGACTTCCAATGCCGGTAGACCGAAAAAACCGAAAATAAGAATTGGCGCCAACACAAGATTAATGCAGTTGATGGTCAGATTGACAAGCATGGAATATCGAGTATCGCCGGTGGCGCGAATGATACCGGTGGCGACAAAATTGAGCATAATCAGCGGACTAAAATAGGAGACGGTGCGCAGATAAGTTTGTCCGGCCATTTGGGCGATGGCGCCGCCATCTTCGTTGATCAGGCGAAAAAAATGCACGGCGCCCGAATGCCAAATAACCGCAAAACCCAGGGACATGATGATACTCATCATCATGGCTTGACCAAAGATATGATTGGCCGCCGTCATATCATGTGAGCCAATGTGTCGATTGATGATCAGCCCGGCTCCCATCACAAAAGTGAGCAGGATGGCGAAAAACACCAGCACGATCTGCAGCGCCATAGAGTGACCCGCCAACGCGCTGGCGCTCAATTTTCCAATGAGAATCGCCTCGATTGTCCACATGAGCGTTTGTGATGACAAATCGATGGCCGCCGGAAGAGATGTTTTCAAAAAACTGCGTAGGGGCATGTCGTACTCGGCTTTGACGGAATCCGGATTAGTGTTTGTCGTTTTTCTTTTTTTGCTGCTTTTGAAGGTCGCGGGTCAGTCCCTCAACTACCAGGACAAACTCTCCCTTTAAGGTCAGCGAATCGGTCTGCTGCACCATATCGTCAAGTGAACCGCGCACAACCTGCTCAAATATTTTCGTCAACTCGCGTACAATGGCCACCTGGCGATTGCCCAGGTATTGTAAAAGATCGGCCAACGTTTTGACAATCCGGTGTGGCGATTCGTACAGAATGATCGTTCTCGGTTCGAGCGCCAATTCCTGCAGGCGCGTATGGCGTCCTTTTTTTGCCGGCAGAAATCCTTCAAAAACAAACCGATCCGTCGGCAAGCCGGACAGCACTAATGCCGGTACAAAAGCGGTGGCGCCGGGAATCGATTCGATCGTAATCTGTTCTTTGATCGCCTCGCGCACAAGGTAAAATGCCGGATCCGAGATGCCTGGTGTTCCGGCATCGGTGATGACGGCGATGGATGAACCATCACGCAGCTTTGCAACGAGCGTTGGCGCCACGCGTTCCTTGTTAAAATCGTGATGGCTCGTTTGGGGTGTTTGAATGTTATAATGCTGCAATAAAATGCTGCTCGTACGCGTATCCTCGGCGGCGATCAAATTTACGCCTTTCAGAACGTCGAGGGCGCGAAGGCTAATATCTCGCAAATTTCCAATGGGGGTGCTTACGAGATAGAGGGTGCCGGGTTTCACGGCAAAGGTTGATTCAGACATGCGAACATCCCCGGAAAAAGGTGCGGATCGATGACGATTTTTCAAAATTCCAAAAACTTTACGAAAAAATGGGCTCAAAGTCAACTAACAGTTATCTCACTTTGAAAAGACAAAAGGAATAAACAGGACTGATTTTCAAACGAATCCTCAGAGGGTGTCCAGGCAAACCGAACATTCGCCGGGTTCACACATTTCCTTTTTGAGGTGAATGAGGCCCTGCTGTAAACGCGCGCCTGAAATGATGTCTGATTTTTGGGAAACGCCAAATAGTTGTCGACTCATGGATCGCGTTAATTCATTCGCATGCGCCAAGGGATAGAAGCGAAAGACTTCCTGCAGTACATTTTTTAGGCGCAGATGACTTGCTTCTTCTGCATATGCCGCCAGTCCCGGCAGCACCACATTGATGACAATGTCACGCGCGCGTTCGCGGCCAAGCAGGCAGGCCTCTTTGCTGCCGAGCTCAGCTCTGGACTCTTCAAAACTAAAGTGATTCGACCAAAATTCGTGCGAGTCGAACATAAAGCGATTTTCAAATTCTCTGACAATTTTTTGTGGATAATCCTGCAGGTCATTCACGGCGCGTTCCAGCGTGGCGACAAAGCCATCCGTCATAAAACGCACGCAAATGGTGGCGGCGGAGGCGATGCGGCGGGTTGGAAAATTCACCGGCCGTAGCCGGAAAAATTGCCATGCGCCGGATTTGAGAATGTCGATTTTGTGTTTGAGCGGAAAGGAATCCCAGATGCCCTCAAGACGTGCCGTGTAGTTTTTTATCGGTGGTGATAGCGCCATTTCACGATGGAGTTGCTGTGACGGCAGCAATCCCGCCGCGCCAAAAAGATAGGCCTCGCATTTGAGCTGGGCGTGCTCGGTCGTGTCGTTCCAGATATACGACCACAGCGTGTCGATTGGCAGAATGTCGGCGAGCTGTCGAAACGGGATTTGATTTTTCGAATAGCCGAGCGCTTCGAGAATGGCCTGGTAAAAAATCTGATCCCACGAATCTGATTGGCGGCGTTCGGCATATCGTTTCTTTTTTATGGAAAAACGCAAATCGCCGGCTGTGCCCAAAAGCAGATGAATTGTCGCTAAATCCGCTTGTGCCAGTGCGCAGGATGTTGATGGTTTGGCGTCGACTGTCGTCTCGATTTCCAACTCCTCGGCGGTCTTTTCCAGATAATCATCCAAATTGAGCGTGGGAATGAGCGCGCCATCCTGCCGAATGGTGCGAAAACTTTTGGGACAATCCATGGTGACCAGATGCAGGATGACATTGTTGTAACGCGGATCGCGATGATGACCGTGCGCGTACCAGTCGCCGGCAATGGGATGGATCTCGACGTCGCCGCGCTCGAGCCGCTCCCCAAAACGCAACAGCGCATTGAGAAAATCGGGACCGGCATCGTAATTACGCACGCCTTTTTCAATAATCTGTAACGGCTGTTCATCGATGGTGTACAAAGGCGTCGTGTCGAAATGACGATCCAGCCACAGGTGATACAAAAAGCCTTCGCGCGCCGGTGTTTTGATTTTGTTCATCATATCCCCCTGGATATAAAAACGTGGACGGAGAGGCAAGGGCAACAGCGAGATTGACGGAAAAAGTGTTGTCCTTACGCCTCCGTGACTCCCTTTATGTTTTTTTAACGTTCGAGTTCCTAGTTGTTGTTCATCGACAGCTTTATTTTTGACGGCAAAATCAAACCATCTTTATTAATAATGGTTCTCCCCTGATTGAGCGGCAGAGATAATTCATTCAGTTCATCAAGCACGTTTTGCCGGCTTTGGCCACGGAGCGCCACCGGCTGAAAATTGGTACTATGATTGTGCACATTGAGCGGAATGATTTTGGCAAAGAGTAATCCGGTTTGATCGATCTGCGCTTGCACCACCATACTGGAGCGCGCCGTGTTGCTGTACGAGGCAAAAACATAGTTGCCAAGGCTGTAGGCGATCAATTTTCCCTGATACAGTTCGAGCCCCTGCAACACATGCGGGTGATGGCCGAGCACCAAATCCGCGCCAAAATCGATGGCTAGACGCCCGAACTTTTTTTGATAGTCGCGCGGTGTTGTGTATTTTTCCGCGCCCCAATGAAAGCTGACCACCGTCAAATCCGCCTGCTCTTCCGCCTGGCGAATCACCTCGAACAATAATTCTTCTGTTGGATAACAGGTGCCGCATCGAACGGCCGTCGCCCAAAAATCGTCTGGATAGGTCATCGAAAAACCGATAAACGCCACGCGAACGCCGTGGACGTCGACGATCGTCGGCGCGCAGGCTTCGTCGCGATTGCGGCCAGCACCGCAGTGATAAAGTCCGGCGCCTTCGAGCGCGGCAAATGAATCGAGAATGCCTTCGCAACCAAAATCGACGATATGGTTATTCGCCATGGTGACGACATCAAAGCCGGCGTTGGCGATGCCGTTAATGAAATTCGGCGGCACTTTAAAAGTGTATTTCTTGTCTTCAAATCTCTCGCCATTGGCGGTGAGCGGCGCTTCGAGATTGGCAATAGCCACATCCATCGGCGCAATAAAGTGCCGGGTGCTGTCAAATGGAAAATCAACGCCGTTCTCGGCAACGACATCGATGATCCACGAGCTCATCATCAAATCACCAACAGCGGCCACGGTGATAATCGGTTCGACAGAGGATGGCTGCCACCCCCGTTGCGTATCATTGATACGCCGTTGGAAACCTGGCGACACCGCGGCGTTTTGTTCCTGCGCGTGCGTGTCCGCCATAAAAAAAGCCAGGATGGAAAAGACCATCCCGGCAAAAAGTACACAGCGATTATTTCTCATACAATGTGGTCTATTTTTCATCTACAATTGTTGCGTCTTCAATCTCTTCGTCGAGCGAATCGTCGCTCTCGTCCGTCACCTTGACGTCTTCTTTTTGTTTGCGCGCTTGCTGGCGTTCCTGACGCTCTTTTTCTTTTTCTTCTTTCACCAGATCGATATTGGCTTCCTTGTCGGCGAGCTGTACTTCAAGGGCTTTGATGTCCTTGATGATCTTTTTTACCTCATCATCGTCCTGCACCGACGCGGCAGTCTCGTCAGTGACCAGTTCATACACGCGGCCGCCAAGTTCGGTAAATTGCTTTTCGATATTTCGCTTGGTTGTAAAAATGTCGACTTTGATTTTGCCGATTTTGCTGTATTCTTCGGTTTTATCGACAACCAGTTCCAATCCGTCGCGAATGCTGTCTAATAATGATGCCATAATGGCCTCCCTTTTTTATGCGATTTTAAAATGCTTTTTATTCCGTGCCTAAAAATACGATCTTTTTTACTTGTTTGCTACTACCAAACGTCATTTGGATAAAATAAACACCACTGGCAACCGGTTTTGTATTGTTGTTGCGGCCATCCCAGTAGACGTCGTGCTGGCCGGGATTTTTGTACTCATCCACCAGTGTGCGCACCTTTTGGCCGAAGGCATTATACACAACAATGCGCGTCGGCCGAATATTCTCAACCTGTGGAATTTCAAAGGAAATTCGCGTGCTGCCGACAAACGGATTGGGCGCCGGTGGATTCAGCTTTAACATGGTGGATGGTTCATCGTCCGGTGACAGCAACAGGGCATCATATATATTCAATTTGCCCCAACCCCACTTGTCGTTCGGAACAGCGCCGGTCTGGCGATCCGTATCAGCGGACTCTTCCAAAAGTTGTCGCACCTGAATGGCGGTGAGTTCCGGTTGCTCGGCGAAAAGGAGCGCCACCGCGCCGGTCACGTGCGGCGCCGCCATGCTGGTGCCGCTGTTCAAACCATGTTCGCCGTCCTCGTTGACCAGAGCGTTCGGATATTTGGGATTGTTCGCATAAAAAATGCTGAAAGGATTGGTCT
>CAYSNA010000156.1:0-11471 GCA_964432185.1 uncultured Cytophagia bacterium | reverse complement strand
ATATTGACATAAAATGCCTGTCCGTCGCAAAATTTGATAAACGCGGTCGCCGGTCTGGTTTTTTTTAGGCTGATTGAAAAATATGGATGGCTTTTTTCTCCACAGCTTCAGCCGCTTCTCCAATGCCTTCGGGGAGCGTTGGATGAGCGTGAATCGTCAGAGTGAGGTCATCGATGTGCGCACCGGTTTCTACGGCCAGGGCACCCTCAGCAATGAGATCGGACGCGTGCGCGCCGACAATATGCACGCCAAGGACAGTGCCTGAGTCGGCATCCGAAACGATTTTCGTCATCCCCTCAGCATCACCCATGGTGAGCGCCCGGCCAAGCGCTTTAAAAGGAAAAATGCCGGTTTTGACATCATAGCCGTGCTCACGGGCCTCGGCTTCCGTGAGGCCGACGGTGGCGATTTCCGGATCGCTGAAAATGACGCCGGGGACGGCGAGATTATCAAACGCAGAGGGACGCCCGGATATAGCTTCAGCCGCAACTTTTCCCATGTGCGACGCACGATGCGCCAGCATCAATCCCTCCACCACATCGCCAATGGCGTAGACATTGTCAACGCTGGTTTGCATTTTTTCATTCACTGTAAGAAAACCGCGCTCGTCCGGCCGCAATCCAATGTTCTCCAATCCGAGCGCATCGGTATTGGGCTGGTGGCCAATGGCAACGAGAATTTTATCCGTAACAAGCCGATCTGTGTGCTCGCCGGTTTTCAGTTGGACTTCGGCGCGCTCGTGACCTTCGAGCACATCTTCAACCGTGGTCCCGAGTTTCAGCTCAATATTGATTTTTTTAAGTGTTTTTTGCAGCGTGCGGCCGATTTCCGGTTCCTGCTGCGGCAACAGTTTATCCTGCATTTCAACGATCGTCACCTGGCTGCCAAGTTTGGCGTAGACGGTGCCAAGTTCAATGCCCACCGATCCGGCGCCGACAATGAGAAATTTTTCCGGGATGTGCGGCAAGGTCAGCGCCTGCGCCACATCAACAACGATTTTTCCATCCACTGGAATGTGCGGCAATTGAATGGGCCGCGAG
This sequence comes from uncultured Cytophagia bacterium, assembly GCA_964432185.1. Classification (GTDB taxonomy): domain Bacteria; phylum Zhuqueibacterota; class Zhuqueibacteria; order Residuimicrobiales; family Krinioviventaceae; genus Kriniovivens. Next base: position 10,431 of record CAYSNA010000156.1, on the reverse strand, counting down.
CCCGTGGCGATGATGACATTGTCATATTCATATCGGCGCAATCCGTCGCGCGTTTCCACAAACAATCGCCCGGGATCGCTAAATGTCGCCGTACCTTCAATCACCTCGACGCCATGTTTATCGAGCAGACCACTGATGCCACCGCGCAGTTGGCTGATGATACCGCTTTTCCACTCGTGCATCTTTTGCAGATCCACCTTCAGGCCGGACACCGTGAGCCCCATGCGCGATGCGTGTTCAATCGACTTTTTCAGGCTCGATACTTCAATCAATGCTTTGGATGGAATACATCCCCAATTCAAACACATGCCGCCGAGCTGGGCCTTTTCGATAAGGGCCACTTCCTGTCCCAATTGTGCGGCGCGGATCGCCGCCACATAACCGCCCGGCCCGCCGCCAATAATTATCGTCTGAACGCTCGAGGTAAAATCGCCAACGACCACCGCTCCTCCTACACCAACTCGACCAGCATCCGCATGGGATCTTCGAGCAGATTTTTAATATGATTCATAAAACGCGCCATAATAGCGCCGTCAAGCACGCGATGATCATATGCGAGAACGAGCGGCATCATCCGGCGGATGACGATTTCGTCGTTGCGGACGACCGGCTTGGGACGCGCCTGCATGATGGCCAGAATGCCGACCTGCGGCGAATAAATGATTGGCGTTGCATGCGCACCACCAACAACCCCGACGTTGGTGATGGTAAACGTACCGCCTTTTAATTCGGACAATTCAATTTCGCGACTGCGAGCGCGATCGGATAAATTTTGAATATCCGCCGCGAGCTGCAAAATACTCTTTTTATCAGCATTGCGGATGACCGGCACCATCAGCCCATGTTCAGTCTCGACAGCAAATCCAATGTTGACATAATCCTTGAGAACAATTTCATTCGCCTCTTCATCGAGCGAGCTATTGACATGCGGATACGTCTTTAGCGCCGATGTCACGGCGCGCATAATGAACGACAGCGGCGTCAATTTAATGCCGCGTGATTCCATGTCCTGTCGCTGCGCCTTGACGACGCGGAACAGTTCGGTCACATCCACTTCCTCGGTATGCCACACGTGCGGAATGGTGAAAAAAGAGTGCGTCATCGCCTCGGCTGTTCGTTTGCGGATACCCTTGAACGGAATGCGGTGCGTCGGGCCGAACTCGCTCGCTTCAAACTTGCCGTTTGCCGGTTCCGGATGGTCCACTTTGACGGACGGAGCCTCAAGAATCGTCGAATCAACTTTTTCGACAACCGGAACAGCTTTGGCGGCGTTCTCCACATCTTCATCCGTGATACGACCGTTTTTGCCCGATGCTTGAACGACGTGGATATCGACGCCAAGCTTTCGCGCCAGATGACGAGTATGCGGCGTGGCCAAGGGACGACGAGGCGGCGACGATTTTTTGATGGGCCGGTACTCGTCCGCCTCAACCGCTTGATTTTCAGCCAGGACAGGCTCCTGAACAGGTTCATCTTTTGCCTGAAAAATCATCAGCGGTTCACCCACTTTTACGACATCGCCAACGATATTGGGAATCTCCAAGACAGTACCGCTCACCGGCGACGGCAAACCGACCACGGCCTTATCAGTCTCGACTTTAAAAATCTCCTGATCCTCTTTTACCTCGTCGCCCACCTGGACGAGGATTTCGACAATTTCGGCCTCGTGGATGCCTTCGCCCACATCGGCCAGTTTAAATACAAAACTCATCTAAAACTCCAACGTTTCATGAACGGCACGTATGATTTTTTCAGCATTGGGATAGTTATAATCTTCCAGCTTGGCCAAAGGGGGTACAATGTCATATCCGGTAACGCGTTTGATCGGCGCCAGCAAATGCAGCAAACTACGTTCGCTCACCTGCGCGGCGATTTCAGCGCCGACGCCAAAAAGTTTGGGCGCTTCATGCACAATCACCAACCGCCCGGTTTTTTCAACCGACGAAATAATCGTTTCGATATCAAATGGCAAAATGGTTCGCAAATCAACCACCTCAACATCAATCTGATGTTTGGTCAACTTTTCTGCCGCATCGAGCGCAACAGGCATCATGCCGCCATAAGCGATCACGGTGACGTCTTTGCCCTCGCGCGCCACACTGGCCTTGCCGATGGGCGTACGATACATCTCATCCGACACTTCCTCGCGTTTTAAACGGTATAGCCGCTTGGGCTCCAAAAAAACTACCGGATCCGGATCTTCAATTGCAGAAATGAGCAAACCTTTCGCATCGACAGGATTGGATGGGATGACGACTTTTAATCCGGGAATATGCGCAAAATGCGCCTCGGTGCTTTCCGAGTGATGTTCCAGGGCGCGCACACCGGCGCCGTACGGCGCTCTCAGCACCATGCTGGCGCGGAATCGTCCCTGACTGCGATGCTGCAACCTGGCCGCATGATTTAATAATTGATCAAATCCCTGATAAATAAATCCCATAAACTGAATTTCGGCCACGGGTTTTAATCCATTCATCGCCATGCCGATGGAAGCGCCGACAATTGAAGACTCGGCCAGCGGCGTGTCGATGACGCGTTCCGCGCCGTATTTTTCGATCAAATCAATAGTGGCGCGAAACACACCGCCGTCGACGCCGACGTCCTCGCCGAGTACGACAACCGATTGATCCTCTCCCATTTTTTGGTGAAGGGCTTCGTTGATCGCCTGCACCATGGTTCGCCGTGCCATTATTTGCCCTCCTTCTTCAACCAGAAATCGACGTCTTGTTCAGCGTCCTGCAAATGCCACGGTTTTTCGCTGTACATGTATTTGAACATGTGGCGCGGATCAGCCTTGGGAAAATTCTCGTATTCTTTCACCGCCTCTTCAACCTCTTTGGTGCAATCGTCAATAATTTCCTGGTCTTCCAGCTTTGTCCAGGCGAGTTCATTTTGCAGATATTTTTTCAATCGATCCAGCGGATCTCGTTTTGCCCATTCGGTGACCTCGTCATCCGAGCGATAACGCGTCGCATCATCCGCTGTGGTGTGATCATCCATGCGATACGTCACCAGTTCAATCAGCGCCGGCTTGAATTCCTCGCGCGCCCGATCGGCATATGTTTTAATCGTATCGTACACGGCAAACACATCGTTGCCATCAACGCGACAATTTGAAATGCCGTAAGCATAACCCTTTTCGGCGAACGTCGGCGTGGCCGATTGCCGGTTCGTCGGCGTGGAAATCGCCCAGCCATTATTTTGAATGATAAACACAACCGGCAAATTAAAAATCGATGCCATATTCAGACTTTCGTGAAAATCGCCTTCGGATGTGGCGCCGTCGCCCATTACACAAATAACCGCGCTGTTTTCCTTTTTATATTTGGCGGCATAGGCGATGCCCACCGCATGCGGCAAATGGCCGCCGACAATGATTGAAATGTTCGTTACTTTAAGGCCATCCGGAATTTTGCCGCCGCGTTCATCGCCGCCCCAAAACAGGTACTGATCACGCAGCGGAATGCCGAGGTGAAAGAGCACGCCGGCCTCGCGAAAAGCGGGCACAAACCAGTCATCCTCTCCCATGGCATACGCAATTCCGACACTGGCGGCCTCCTGGCCTTTTAACGACGGCAACGTGCCGAGGCGTCCCTGACGTTGCAGGCTTTTGCCTTTTTCATTCCACAGTCGGGTTAGCACCATCAGCCGGTACATATCGACAATTTTTTCACGCGGCAAAACCAACATTTCCGGCGAGCGGCACAAACCGTTTGTATCCAACAGTTGATATAAATCCGGTTTTATCTCCAGTTCAGGACTATTAATTACTGTATTCATTCACGACATCCTGTATCTCGTTTAAAAATTCAGTTGTATTCTGTAGTGGGATTCGATGATATTCTTCTTCAAAATAGTGTTGAATTATTTTTTTGACATGCTCCCTGTCCGGTTTTTTGCCGGTCTGCTCTTCCACCGTAATCAAGTCGACATCCAGACCGCACGGGCGGATATCGTGCGATGCCGAAGCATCGCCGCTTAAATTCAGCGCAAAGCCATAGCTGGTCACCCAACGGGAAATCCGAATGCCCATGGAGGCAATTTTATTGTCACCTACCCACAAGCCGATTTGCGCGGTCTTGTCTCTTTTGCGATGGGCCTGCACCCCGCACTTCTCAAGGCTTTTTAATCCGATCTCCTCAAGATGATACATAAACTTTGGGATATTTTGTTCGTTCGGCTGCAATTTCAAAATCGGATAGCAAACAAGCTGGCCCGGCCAGTGATACGTCAAGCCGCCACCGCGCACGGATTTGTAAAGCGGAATGCCTCGCTGAAGAAAATAATCTTGCGGTTTGAGAAAATCATTCATATCAAGCTGCCGCGCGCCAACCGCGAGACAGGCTTTATAAGATAAAAAAATCAAGGTATCCGGAATGATATCCAGATTCCTTTTTTCAACCAATTTTGCAATAATTTTATCGACGACCGGCAAATCTATCACACCCAGCTCTACAACAACATACTCGTTCACATCTCGTTGTGTGATCATTTTTGTCTGCTCTCTCCAAACGAAAATCGTTCACATCCATTACGAGGTAACAGATAACGAACACAGTTCACATATTATTCCACACAGATTCGGGATATCAATCATTACTCCAAATTAGCAGAATGTTCCCCATTTCAAAATATCGGGTGTAAAAGAAATGTCAAATATAAAAAAACAAACAAATTGAAAATAAAAAAGGGAGGCGAAAATTCGTCTCCCTTTTAACTTTTAGCGCTCGCGTTATTCATCGCGCATAATCAACAGACGCACCAATGTTAAAATTGACATCGCTGCGGCAGCGACATAGGTGAGCGCGGCGGCATTAAGTACCTTTTTAGCGCCGTTCACTTCATCCATGCGCAGATAGCCGCCGTTGCTCAATTGCGCCAAGGCGCGGCTGCTGGCGTTAAATTCCACCGGCAATGTGACGATCTGGAACAACGTCGCACCGGCAAACAGTAGAATGCCCACATCCATCAAAAAACTAAAGGATGAAATAAACATGCCGGCCAGGAAAATCCAAAAGCCCCAGGTGGAGCCAATGCTGGCCACCGGAAATAACGCCTGGCGGATATTCAACGGCCCATAACTTTTGGCATGTTGAATGGCATGACCGGTTTCATGCGCGGCAACACCCAGCGCGGCCAGTGATGTCGAGTTATAAACGCCCTCGGACAGACGGACTTTTTTGGCGCGGGAATCGTAGTGATCCGACAATTGTCCGGCAACAGGTTCAACCTCAACATCAAAAATACCGTTTTGCTGCAACAGCCGTTTCGCCACTTGAGCGCCGGTCATTCCAAGCGCGGAATTGACCTTGCTCCATTTCGAATAGGCGTTGCGGATGGCAAACTGCGCATATATACTTAACACGATCGCGGGGATCAAAATTAGTAATGTGCTATCAAATATGGGTAACATATGAACCTCCATTTCACGCTAAATTAGTGGATATATAAGATGCGCGAATCTTTAATTTGTTTCAAAAATTTTAACGGATCAGGTATTGATTTTCTTTTCCACCGAAGGAATGATGAGAACGAGCCCGGTTATGAAAAACACGGCGCCCGGAATAACCGGTAAAATCATGCCCCACAGACCGAGGAGGATGAGCGGAATGGCGATAAAGATTTTTACTTTGCCAAAAGTTCGAATCTCCCGCCGCAATTTTGCCTTCTGCCCACGCATCTATTTTAAGACAAAATCAGCCGAGTCCAAAAATGTCCCGTCGCCGGTGAAAATATCAACGCGCCAGGTGCCGGCTTTGTCCGGCGACATTTCCATTTGCGACCACACTTTGGTATCATTACCGATTTTGATACGCTGGCGGTAGGTCTGCTTGCCCTCGTACACCCAGTCATGAATGAGCACATCGGGCAGCGCGCCGGAAATTTCCGTAAAACAATAGAGCCGGTCAATATATTTGCTGAATCGGCCTTTAGACACGAGCGGTTTCTTGTTTTTGGCGTCAACGTCCAAACAGACAACAGCGGTTTCGAGCACGGTTTTGGAGGACGATGTGACGACCGGCTTGCTCTTTACCGGCGCGGTAGTGACGGCGTTTGAATCCGCAGGGGCGTCATCAGCTTGATATTTTGCATCGTCGGCCAGAAAGCCGTCATAGACCAAATAAAAACCGGCCAACAAGAGCAGCAGCTCAATGAGCCAAAACGATTTGAATTTTTTCAAAAGCTCGGTCATGTCATTTCACCATAAGCTGATAACGTGTTTGCGATAATTGGCTTTGCGCGGCCCGCAGCCGTTTTTCATGAATGGCCCGTTCGCGTGTCATTGATTTTTGCGACGTTTTCAATTCGTTCTTTTTCAGACTCGAATAAATGTCTCGGTCGTTCATCACTTTGAACAAAAAAAACAGGATAATCGAAACGACAATCGCCAGGCCGCCCAACACACTGCCGACCATCGGGCGCTGCCATTGCGTCAAAAACAAATATGACAAAAGATAATTAAAAATATTTACAAATAAAAACAGCCAGGGAATTATTTTGTTCAGATAAATCTGCAAGTTCAGCCGTCCGAGTTGCCGGACCACCGCCGCGACATTTTTTTCAATTGTTTTGATTGCCGCTTGCTCCTGATTAATCTGTGCAAGCAGGGCAGCAACCAGGGCGTCTCGGCGCATGGCGAGCAGATCTTTTACCACCAGCGCTTTGTCATAATCCGGCTTCTTTTGCAAAGCAATAGCATTAAAGCGGATGGCGCTTTGCAGATCGCCCGAGCGTAATTTTTCCAGCGCCAATTGATGATACACGCTCGGCGGCAGCCACTTTTTTTTCTCGGCCAGTTTAAAACCAAGACGCGTGGCGGTCATCACCGCCAATGAGCTAAAGATCGCCATGATGTGCTTTTATTGAAGCGCCAGGGCCCGTTCGAGATATTCGACCGCTTTGGGATATTTTTGCCGCACATCATCCCATTCATCCGAGGTTAATTCGGACGGTTCCTTGCCGGTCACCTGAACGACGCTGTCGTAGGCTTGCCTGATTAAATCTCTGTTGGCATTCATCACACCAAGCGTGGCGCCGGCAATCTCAAACACACCATTGACAAAATCCATGCCCGTGGCGGTTTCCAGGCCGCGTTCAGCAATAAAGCCGGCCAGGCCGCCAAGCGCACCGTGTGTTGCCGTCTTTTTGAGTCTATCGATCGTACTCTTCATCTTTTTTCTCCTTTTCCTGCATTTCTTTTAAGGATCGCTTGATCAATTCATCTTTTTTCTGCACAACCTTGCGCAGCCGATTGTTTTCCCGCTGCAAAACGCGTAATTTGCGGTCGCCGAACAGCTTGCCGTAAACACGTTCGACAATGATGACCACCGCAAGCGTCAGAACGACGCCAAAAATAAAACTCAAAAGATGAATATTTAAATTCACATTCATGCGATTTTGCTTCCATTTAGAACAAACAGGTCAGATTAATCATTGCAACTGATTTAGTGTAGATATTTTATCATGATCAATTTATTGCCGTTGAGCCGATCCACTTCATAATTCACCTCGTCCATGGCGCGCCGGATAATGTGCAGCCCCATGCCGCCGGTTTTACGATGCGACGCTGCTTCTGTTACATCATACTCATTCGTCTTCTCCGGGTCGAAGCCTGTACCCCGGTCATAAATATTTATTTGCAGCTTGTTTTCCAGCGTTTCCACTTCGATGCTCACTTTATCGCCGGGGCTCATTTTACGCGAGTGTTGTATGGCGTTTAGACACGCCTCGTAAACGGCGATTTTTATTCGGCTCGCCTCGGTCTCGGGAAATCCCATTGTTGACGCATGCGATAAAACAAAATCACATGCTTTATAAACATCATCTTCGTTGTATGGTATTTCAATGCGATTGACCGTTTTGCCGATCGGCTTGGGGTTCAATTTCTTCTCGGCTTGTGGAATGTCAGCCCCAACCTGACGTGGTGCCGGCGCCGTTGCCTCATCTTTTGCCACGGCCAGATATTTTTTAGCGTTAAACGTAAGCATATCTTCAAGAAGAGTATAATGAAGATTCATCACCGTCAAGTCGCCGCCGCGACGACGGAGCCGCGCGGTCATCTCCAGCAGCAATACGATAAAATCGTCCGACAGGCGTTGCATATTTTTCAAATCAATAGCGAAAAATCGAAAGCCGTCTTTTTCATATTTTTCAAAAAGCGAGACCAGCGCAATAGGCAGTTGGAAATCGGACACATTCGGCAAAGGAATAAATTTGAGTCCGTTATTGCGAAATCGTTCAATCTGTACAAATTCGTTCATATTCAACCTTGGTTGATTCATTTCAATTTTACCATAGTATAACATGCAACAGCATTTTGAAGAAACTTTTTATTCGGCCAATTGTCGTCGCAGCACTTTGCCGAGGAAATTTTTAGGCAGATCGTTGACAAAGGCAATCTGCTTTGGCACCTTAAAATGTGCGAGATTATCGCGGCAAAACATCAGCACATCTTCTTTGGTGCAGACACTGCCGTGCGCCAGCACAATATAGGCTTTGACCCGCTCGCCGTAATAATCATCTTTTACACCGACGACGGCGCATTCCCGGACGCCGGGGTATTGGCAGATCACCTCTTCAACCTCGCTCGGATAAATATTAAAACCGCCGGAGACAATCATATCCTTTTTCCGATCAACAATGTAGAAAAAGCCGTCACGGTCCATTTGGGCGATATCACCGGTCGACAGCCAGCCGTCGCGCGATAAAACTTTATCCGTCTCTTTTTCATTCTGCCAATAGCCCTGCATCACCTGCGGGCCTTTGACTTGCAGCTCGCCGATGGTGCCAATTGGCTGCGGCTTGCCGGTGTGAAGATGCACAATTCGTGCCTTGGTATTTGGGCAAGGCAATCCAATGCTGCCGGGTTTTTCCAGGCCGTATAGAGGATTACAATGCGTCAACGGTGAGGCTTCGGTGAGGCCATAACCCTCCACCAGCTTGCTGTTGGTCAACTCTTCAAACTCGCGTTTTAAACTCGTACTTAATGGCGCGCCACCGCTGACACAAATTCGAACGTGTTCAAGTTTTTCCCTTTTGTCCTGAATGGCATCGACCAGGGCGCGATACATGGTGGGCACACCCGGGAAAATGGTAATTTTATATTTCCTGGTTTGGGCAAGGGCGCGCTTGACCGAAAATCGCGGCTCAAGCACAAGCGGCGCGCCCACCTGAATAGCGAGGTGGTGGCAGGCGGTCATGCCGTAGCTATGGAAAAACGGCAGCATACCCATGACAACATCATGGCCATCTTTTAGTTCGCCGAGCCAGGCGCGAGTCTGCAACAGATTCGCCACAAGATTAAAATGGGTTAGTGGGACGGCCTTGGGCGTACCGGTCACGCCGCCGGTGAACAAAAAAGCGGCAGTATCATCCGAACGAACTGCGATGGCATTTTCCAGCGGTGCATGCTGAAGCAGCGTACGGAATGAAATCAGCTTTGATATGGGCGTGAGCGGCCTGCTCTCAATGATCACTCCGAGCTGGCCAAAGACGATCGTGACCATCCTGCTCAGCCTGCCCTTGCTGTGGAATCTGTCCATCACGCCCTTCGCGCCCAATCCCTGCTGCCAGCTGGTGCGCCCCTCCGACCTGCTGGCCATGCAATGGCTGCGGAACAATCTTGCTCCGGAAGAGGGCGTGCTGGTCGCCGCCATGCCGGCCTTCGACACGGTCAAACCGATCGACGCCGGGGCCTGGATCCCGGCCCTGACCGGGCATCCGATCCAGTTCTGGCCGTTCGATTTCGATTGGACAGGCCCGGACGCGAAGACCGAGGTCTGCGCGCCCGGCCCGCGCTACGTGTACGCCGGCAGCACCGAAGTGGTCTTTGCCCGCGAACAACTGGAATACCTGAGCTGGGCGGAAGTTGTCTTCCGCGAAAACCGGGTGACGATCTACAGGCTGGACTGCCCGTAACCTGACCCCTTCCCTAGTAAAATTAGGGCACAATCGCCAAAGGAGGAGCCGATGGACGAGCGCGAGCAATTGATCCAGAGAATGATGGATTCCCGCCAGCGCCTGCGCGCGCTGGTGGCGCAGGTCGATCCGCGCAAGCAGATCTATCCCGGCTGGACCATACGCGAGTTCCTCGCGCACATGACCGGCTGGGACGATTCGGTCATCATCACCCTGCGCGCGCATGTCGAAGGCGTCAAACCGGACATGCCCGCCTGGATGGGCGTGGATGCCTACAACGCCGAGACGCTCAATACGCGCGAGACGGTCGATCTTGTGAAAGTTCGCGCCGAGTGGGAACAGACCCGCACCATGCTGATCGACCTGTTGCGCCACTTGCCCGAAGAGAAGTTCAACCAACCGCTGATGGTGCCGTGGGGCCGCATCGCCCCGGTCAAAGATTATATGGATGTGTTCATCCACCCCGAGGTCGAAGAGCACGCCCGCGACCTGGAAGAATGGCTGAAGAATCCC
>CAYSNA010000155.1:10112-11489 GCA_964432185.1 uncultured Cytophagia bacterium | reverse complement strand
GGACTTTGGCGTGTTAAAAGACATCCAAATGTTCACGATTGGTCTTGGTTTTTAAACTGTATGCTATCTAACTCTTAAAATTCTTGAACTTCCTGTTCGGAAGGGAGAAATAATTATGGTGAAGAGATTTAAATATGTACTGATCGCTCTGCTGACTTTGAGTCTGTCGGTCTCTCTCTTTGCCGGCACAACCGGTAAAATTGCCGGCAAGGTGTTGGATGCCGAAACAAAAGAGCCATTACCCGGCGCCAATGTTGTCGTTGAAGGCGGCAACATGGGAGACGCCAGTGATCTTGAAGGCGATTACAATATCATCAACCTGCCCCCGGGTACCTATACCCTGGTCGTGTCGATGATGGGCTACCAACGCACTCGCGTTGAAAACATCAATGTCAAAATAGATTTGACGACAACACAAAATATTCTGCTTTCATCCGAAGTGATTGAAGGCGAGGAAGTGACCATCACCGCCGAACGTCCGTTGGTGCGTATGGATATGACCTCGGCTTTGTCGTCGGTCGGATCAGATGAAATTGAAAATCTGCCGGTGCAGGAAGTGCGCGACGTGCTTGAACTGCAGGCCGGTATTGTCCGCAGCGGTAATGCCCTGCACATCCGCGGCGGCCGTGGCGGCGAAGTGGCCTACTGGGTCGACGGCGTTGCCACAACGGACGTCTACTCCGGTGGCATGGGTATCAATGTTGAAAACTCGGCCATCGAGGAATTGCAGGTCGTGAGCGGCACGTTTAACGCCGAATACGGACAAGCCATGTCCGGTATTATCAATATTGTGACCAAAGAAGGTTCGCCGAAATATAGCGGTATGGTTCGCGGCTACGTTGGCGATTATGTCTCCAGTGCGAGAGAATTCGATGTGCCGAAACGAGTCAATACATTCATTGATCCGGCTACCGGCGATGTCATGCAAACACTGGATAAAGAAAATCCGCTGGCTCAATTCAATCCCACCTATAATGTGGAAGGAAGCCTCAGCGGTCCAATCCCCGGACTTGGCGACAAGTTGACTTTCTTTGTCAACGGCCGTTATATTCAACGGGAAGGCTATTTGTACGGTCGCGAATGGTTCACGCCGCAAGGCAATCCGGGTGACAGCAGTTTGGTTCCGATGAACGCCAATGATCAAAATTCGTTGCAGACCAAATTGACCTGGAGAGTGATGCCAAGTATAAAGTTGAGCTATAATGCGTTCTGGAACAACTATCATAGCCAGCGCTCCTTCTCCAAAGATTGGAAGTATGTGCCGGATAGCCAGCCGCAATCCTTCGGTTACGGCACAACGCATATTCTGTCCTTGAATCACGTGCTGTCTCAGAACACCTTTTATGAAATCAAATTGAACAGATTCGTCAATTCTTC
>CAYSNA010000155.1:9692-10102 GCA_964432185.1 uncultured Cytophagia bacterium | reverse complement strand
TTCAAAATCCTATTTATATGATGATCCGCTGGCGACGAATCGATATCTCATCTCTGTGCCCGAGGATACCCTCAATAATATTCAGGCGCACACTGTCGATATCAATACGCCGGAAGGTCAGCAAGAATTGGCCATGCTGCGGGAAAATCGTATTCGATTTAATTATTTCATCGATCCGAACGGTCCGGCAGGCTATGTCCATCCGGACTCCAACGCGGCGCCGACTTCTTATAGTTTTAACAATGTCGGTACCTCGAACAACCGCTTCTCGCGCAGCACGGGTTACTGGTTGGGAAAATTTGACATTACCAGCCAGGTCAATGATGTGCACCAACTCAAGGGCGGTTTCGAATTCCGCAGTTACGAATTAAAGCTCGACTCGTACTCGGTTCGACCGGCAGTGAGTACTG
>CAYSNA010000155.1:0-9682 GCA_964432185.1 uncultured Cytophagia bacterium | reverse complement strand
AAAGCGGTGAACAGATTGTACCGTACCAACCCAGCATTCCGCCGACATCGAGCACCTATCATGACTTTTATAATCGTAAACCCATGGAGATCTCGGCTTATGTGCAGGACAAGGTGGAGCTGAGCGAAATCATTGTGAATATGGGTCTTCGATTTGACTATTTTGATGCCAACCATGTTAAGATTGCTGATCCAAGCGATCCGAATATTTATACGCCATTGCGTGCATCGAATAAGTACGTTGATCCGAACGCCGCGCCGAAAGATTTGGTTGAATACACTCCGGATCAACGCCGCGATTTTATGCACACGGCTGTCGATCCGAAAATGCAGGTCAGCCCGCGTCTCGGCATCGCGTACCCGATCACCGATCAGGGCGTGATCCACTTTTCCTATGGTCATTTTTTCCAGATTCCGGAATTCCAGTACCTGTATTCCAATCCGGACTTTAAGTTGAGTGAAGGCGGCGGTTACTTTATCATGGGTAATGCCGATCTCAAACCGCAAAAGACGGTCATGTACGAAATTGGTTTGCAGCAGCAGATCACCAAAGACATTGGTGTTGATGTGACCTTGTTCTATCGCGACGTTCGTGACTGGGTCGGCACCAGCCCGCTCATTCCGACGGTGCGGCCGGCTGTGCAATATTCTCAATATGAGAATAAAGATTACGCCAACGTCCGCGGTATCACCTTTAAACTGGAAAAACGCTACAGTTATGGTTTCTCCGCGCGTTTGGATTACAGTTTCCAGATTGCTGAAGGTACATACTCGAATCCGATCGACGCGTTTAACTCAATTACCGCTCAAGAAGAGCCGCGCTTGAATCTCATCCCGCTGAATTGGGACCAAAACCATACCTTGAACGGTTCTCTCATTTGGGACATGAAGGGGTGGACGTTCTCCATGGTCGGACGTTTCTGGACCGGCAGACCGTACACGCCCAGTTTCCCGGTTGGATCCGTTGTCGGCGGTGCAGCACAAATCGGTCTGAAAGAAAACAGCGAACGGTTGCCGAATCAAAAGAGCGTCGATCTGTATATCAACCGACGTTTCGAAATTGGCGGAATCGGCATGAATGTCTTTTTGAATATCTACAACGTGTTTGATATTCGAGATCAGGTCGCCGTTTATAGCGACACCGGTACGTCCGAGTATACGACCACGGTTCGGCCCTGGGCGATCTCCTACTCACCGGCTCGCGTCAGTACTATTGATGATTATGTTCTGCAACCGGGCTGGTATACAGCGCCACGTGAACTTCAACTTGGGTTCTCCCTCGAGTTCTAATCAAGGAGAAGGAAAATGAATTTAAATAAACGACTAATATTTTTGCTTGTGTTTGTACTCCTTGCCGTAACCTTGGGTTATGCGCAAATGGAAGGATTGCACGGCGATTTCGAGCATCACCGAAACGGTGTGCACGCTGGAAACCAATTCCGGACAACGATCTATAATGACGGCACGTTTGGCAGCAAAGCGACGGGAGATTTTTCCGGTGAGTGGCCGATCAATTCGGGTCGAATTTACATGATCGATGGCAACCTCTTTGTTGGCGCTGAAGTCATTGATGCCAACAATGAAGTGAAACGTATCATCAGTACGGTGACGAGTGCGGGTTCGGGTCAACCCGGCCAATGGTCTTCGGGCGATACCGATCCGATCACCGGCGAATGGTGGACATTTCTGCCGCTGCCGGGTTTCGCCAGCGAAGATACCAATAAAATTGCCATGAGCAAATGGCCCTGGGCGTGGCCGTCATTCTGGCCTGATAAATTTGAAGATCCGGTCGATCCCGGCTGGAGCGGCAAATGGAACGGCTATTTCGGCAAGGATATTTTAAATGCCGATGAAGAAGCATTTTTTGTCTCTGACGACTTTAATAATAAAGAGTTCAAATTCATTCCGGATACAACCGATTCGTCGCGCCGTGGTTTGGGACTGCGAATGTGGGTTCGCACTTTCCAGTGGTCCAACGCCCTGGTGGAAGACGGCATGTTCGCCCTCTTTGATCTTGAAAATATCGGCACCTACGACCATGATAAAGCGGTCTTTGGCTACAAATTCGGCAATAACATGGGTGATACGATGACCGGTGGTGACGGCGGCGATGATATGGGCGCATTCCAAAAGTCAGTGGATGCGGCTTATCTTTACGACTACGATGACATAGGTTCCGGCGGTTGGACACCAGTCGGCTACTTTGGCGGCGTCTTTTTGGAATCTCCGGGTAACCCGTTTGATGGTATCGATAATGACGGCGACGGCAGCGACGGTTCCGGTGATATAATCACGGAAGATATGTTCCTGCCAAAGACTTTGAATACTGGCGATGATATCGTTCTGACCGATTATACAACCTTCGAAAGAACGCTGGCCAAAATGGGTTCGGACACTATTTATATTCCATATCAGGATTTGGTGTTCAAGTTCTGGCCGGGAAAATCGTTGGAAGAGTTGCCGCATAACCTGGTCGATGATAACTTGAACGGTGTCATCGATGAGAGCAACGGCGCTGAAGTCGGCGAAGGACCGGATGCTATCCAGACTTATCTCTATGTCGGTTTGAAGCACATTAATTATTTTACCGGCGCCGGCCGGGATAACGTCATGCTCGATGAAAAACGCGACGATTTTATCGACAATGATAACGACTGGAGCGTTCTCACGGATGATGTTGGTCTTGACGGCGTGGCGTTCAGCGGCGATCCTGGTGAAGGTGACGGTATGCCGACCTCCGGCGCCGGAACCGATTTCCCCGGCGAACCGCATATCGATAAAACCGATATCGATGAAACCGATATGCTCGGTTTGACCAGCTTTACGTTGTACCTCTGGCCCGATATCCCGCATTATGAAGATGACCTCGTGTGGAGAAATATCACCCCGGGTTATTTTGATGAATTGCTCGAAAATGAGAATATCGAATTGCTCTACGGCTCGGGCTATTTCCCGATTAAACCCGGACAGATCGAACGTTTCTCCATGGGTATCATGTGCGGCAGCAATTTGGATGACTTTTTGACCAATACCTATTGGTTCTCCAAAGCTTATAACGAAAACTATAATTTCTCCAAAGCCCCGAATATCCCGACTGTGACCGCTGTGCCGGGCGATGGCAGAGTGACGCTTTTGTGGGATAGCTTTGCTGAAGAATCCGTTGATCCGATTACCGGAGAGGACTTTGAGGGCTATCGTATTTACCGTTCCACTGATCCCGGTTGGGGCGATATGCTCGACATTACCGATGGTCAGGGATCGGATACCTATCTCAAACCGCTGGCGCAATTCGACCTCGAAAATGAGTATGAAGGATACGCCGGCGTTGGTATCAAAGGTATTCGTTTCTGGCTCGGATCTAATACCGGTCTTGTCCATTCCTGGACGGACACGACGGTCACCAATGGACAAAAGTATTATTACGCTGTCACATCGTATGACCGCGGTCAACCGGACGCCGGCATTGCTCCTACGGAATGCTCCAAATTCATTTCGATTTCAACATCGGGTGAGGTTGATAAAGGCTCCAATGTGGCGATCGTTCGTCCGGAAGCGCCTGTCGCCGGATTTGAACAAGCCGGATTCAAAGACTTGACCCAAATTGAAGGCGGCGATGCCGAAGGTGTCATCGGCTACAAGATCATTAATCCGCTTGATATACAGGACGAGAGCACCTATCGCATTACCTTTGAAGATACCGTTGTCACCGGCTCTAAATTTTCTTCAACGTTTGCCACGAAAAATGTGACTCTGGTCAATATGAGCGCCACTCCGGTGGATACACTGATCAACAAGAGTCCGCTCGTGCAAACCGGCGACATTCTGCCGATCACCGAGGGTTTCCAGCTTCAACTCTTTAATCTGAACGAGATGAAACTCGATTCCATCAATTCGGTTTGGAGCGTCGACAGCGTGTTTGCCTTTACTTTTGATCGTTTCCGCTATAGCCGTATCGAAGGCACGCCAATGCCGAATAACTATCGCATTGATTTTGGCGAGCTCGGCGTCGGTACGTCCATAGAATTGGCGGTCTCGGGCACCAGAACACTGCCGATAACGCCTGTCAACTTTACGATTACCAATACGCTCACCAACGAGCCGGTACAATTTGCCATCTGGGAACGCGATTTCCTCGAAGGTGAAGAAGGCTATTTCACCGGCTATACGGACAGAACCAGAACCGATGAAATCATTTTCCTTGAATCCGATGAAAATGACTCGCTCATCATCACCTGGGATTTCCAATTTGCCGCCTTTGACAGCACCAAACGCAATCCCAAACCCGGCGATTTTGTGATCATTAACATGCTCAAGCCCTTTATGGCCGGTGATGTCTATGAATTCACCACCAGTGGCCAGCGTGTGAATAGCGCCAATGTCGATTTGGATCGCATCAAAGTGGTGCCGAATCCATACGTGGTGGCGAATTCCTGGGAGCCGCTCAATCCGTATGCCAACGGTCGCGGTCCGCGCGAACTGCATTTCATCCACCTGCCGGAAAAATGTACGGTGCGCATCTTTAATATTCGCGGTCAGCTTGTCCGCGAACTGGAGCATCAAGCCGAGTCCATTTCCGACGGCACGCTCATTTGGGACATGCAAACCAAAGACCTGCTCGATATTTCGTATGGTATTTACATTTACCACGTCGACGCCGGTGATCTCGGCACAAAAATCGGCAAGTTTGCGGTCATTAAATAAATTTGCTTTGTAGCGTTAAAAAAGCCCCTGTGTTCAGGGGCTTTTTTGTTTCGTGGTGTCTTGAACGCCGGTGTCGGGCCGCTTCAATCGGATGAAACGGCGCCGAAAAATTCTGCCGTCAAGAGCCGCATTTAACGTTGAATATTTGAAATATTTGTTTATTTTTAGAAAAATTGTGGAGGAATCATGAACACTATTATCAATATATTTTTGCTGAGCGTCGCTGTTTTTGTGGTGGCGCAATTGCTGCGTGGCATTCAGTTGAAATCCTATGGCACGGCCATCATCGTTGCTGTTGTTTACGCTTTTCTCAGTTGGCTGCTTGGCGGCATTCTGACGCTGCTGTCCCTTCCCCTTATGATTGTCACGTTTGGCTTATTCAAGCTAGTGATCAATGCCGCCTTGTTGTGGATCACCGATGCGTTGATCCCGGATTTCAAAATAAAAGGCCTGGGCACTCTTTTTATCGCCGCAATTCTCATCACCCTTTTGGATGCCCTGCTGCACTGGATTTTTTAACTCGGACTTTGCTCTGATTCTGTTGTGCAATTATCAGCGTTTCTGTTGACCCGGTAAAAAAAGCGAGTCGGGTATTTTATTATCCAAAGTTGAAAGAAAAGTAAATTGAAATATTGTCAAGGAGTAACGGATGTCCGAACTGAAGAAAAAAGATAGCAATTATTCCGCTTTTGGCCGATGGATCACCTATCGGCAGGAAATAAAGCTGATGGATTGTACGATCCGCGATGGCGGATTGATGAACAAACACAAGTACGATGATAATGTCGTGAAAGCGGTTTACGATGCCTGTGTCAAAGGCGGTATTGATTATATGGAGATGGGATACAAAGCGTCGGATAAAATATTTTCACGCGATGAATTCGGCGACTGGAAGTTTTGTGCCGAGGATGATATGCGGCGAATTGTCGGTGAGAATGATACAAAGCTCAAATTATCCGTTATGGCGGATACCGAACGCACCGATCCGAACGATATTTTGCCGGTCAATGACAGCGTTGTCGACATGATTCGCGTTGCGACCTATATCCATCAAATTCCCGCTGCGCTTGAGTTGGCGCACGATGCACATGAAAAAGGCTATGAAACGTCAATGAATATTATGGCAATTTCGACCGTACCGGAAAAAGAGCTGGATGAGGCGCTCGAGCTTGTCGCCCAATCCAGTGTCGATTATATTTATCTGGTCGACAGTTTTGGGTCGCTGTACAGCGAGCAGGTTCAGTACTTGATGGGCAAATATCTTCGCTACGCCAATTCAACCGGAAAACAGGTCGGCATGCATGCGCATAATAATCAGCAGCTTGCTTTTGCCAATACCATTGAAGCGCTCATCCTGGGCGCCAATATTCTGGACGGCAGCATGGCCGGACTTGGCCGCGGCGCCGGCAATTGCCCAACCGAGTCTTTACTTGGTTTTTTGCACAATCCCAAATTCAGGTTGCGACCGGTGCTCGAATGTATTCAAAAACATATCGAGCCGTTACGCGAGGAACTGGGCTGGGGATTTGATATTCCGTACATGATTACCGGCGTGATGAATCGTCACCCGCGCTCGGCTATCGAGTTTAACGAATCGGATGACCGCGGTAATTATGTCAAGTTTTTCGACAAGATTGTTGATTTGGATTAATAACAGTCACTCTGGCGCTTGATTTAAAAAAAGGCCCGAAGGATGTCTTCGGGCCTTTTTTTTTTATTCGATAAAATAAGCCACGCGTGTCAGCCATTCATTGGGATTGGAAACAGATCCCGGATCGGTAAGATATTCTTCAATGACCAGTTCGCCGGGCATGATTTCGTGTTCTTGCATATAATGGGACAACGCGAGGTGCGCCAGTTCGGTTTCGTCATAGGGGCCGTAATAATCGATCGCCAGCGCTTTTCCGGCGGGCACATTCATCATCTGTACGTCACCCGTCTGCACGTTTTTGTTGACCGGAATGCCGGCAGCTACATCGGCAATGCCGATTTCTTCGTCCCAACTGTAAAACACCGCCAGCGGCGCTCCTGTCATCTCCACGCCGTTTTCCATCATGGCCTTGCTGATTGCGGCGTAGGAATTTTCGAAAAATGATTTCATCTCGCCCATTTCAACCTGTTGGCGGATGGCGGCAATGTTTGTCGATCGATAGGTGAGTTCCTGTATCTTGAGCTCGGCCATTTTAGCGGCCTTGGCTTCCACAACCTCTTTGAGAAGCTGCATGCCCCGCTCAAAATCCGGTCCGATCATTTTATCCATCGGCATGAAGAGCAACAGAATGTTCAACGGAATTTTTTCCGAGCCGTAAAATCCCCACGACGCTTCGGTACCATCATCCATTCCATTCACTCGAACCCAGCCGTCGGACTGACTTTCCCACGGCGTTTTAAAATGCAGGTGAAAAGTCATCTCCTCGCCTGGAATGAGGCCGGTGTTGGTCATCTCGCCGCTGCCGGTTTTTTTCGGATCACCGTCCCAGATGTATTTTGAATCCGGCTGTCCATCAATGCCGGTCACGGTGATCGTCATCGTTGAATCCTTTTCGCCCCACGGCGACCAGGCGCCCCAGTTGCGCCAATACTGTACCTGCCGGAAAACCAGATCGCTGTCGGCATGAATGACGATGCTGCGCGATACCTCATATTTTTTCGGGGCGACAAGCGCGAGTACCAACACGATCACCACAATCGCCAGGATGATAATGCCGATGATTTTTAAAGCTTTCATAAATCCTCCACAATAAAACTGATGTTTGTAACGTGTATAACTGGCATCGCGGAGTGAATATTTCATCTCTCAAAAAAAGAAAAAGATGGCTTGTCAATCGAAAAATGGCTCTTAGTCGATGTCGTCGGTGGATCGGGTTGAAAAGCCAAAGGCGTTGAAATCCATATCCGATAGCAGCGCTCTGGCGTCGTCAATTCGTGTTTTATCAACGTGAAAAATGGCGCCGAGTCCCATGCCGTGCGGCAGCATACCGCGATGTTCCCCCTGGATCCAGTAAAGAATGTTCTCGCTCTCAAGCACGGCTTTGACCAGCGACATATCCGCCTGGTTTATCGTCGTCACCAGCGGTTCCCATTCCACCGGTTCACCCGCCTCTTCTTGTGGTTCCTCCGGGAGTTGCCAGACCAGCGGAACATGGCAATCCGCGCATTGGGTTATGCCGTCCACGTATTCGGCTTTGCATTCAGGACAAAACATGTTCACCTCTCCTTAAAATTGAAATGACTCTGCGCGTACCCGGCAGAGTCATTCCTATTCTTGGTGTTTCGTTTTCTAATCGTGGTCCTTCATTCTCTGACCGCTTTCATAAAGGAGCTATGGATTTCTGACCAGGCGTTCCATATTCAGGTGGTGAATGGAATCTTCCATTTTTTGTTTATGACAGACCTCGCAGGAAAAGTTCGAACCAATAGCGTACGGCATGTTTGAATACTGCATGGGTTGAATATTGTCCCGGTTCACGCTGATGCCGTTCACCGCCGGATAAATGGCATGCGGCGAACCGTGGCACGCCGAACAGCGAATGCTGCCTTCTTCCGAGGTGCGAATTCGATACAATTCCGCCGGGCCGCTGGTCCACACATTAAAGGCAGAGGGATTTTCGCCCGGCGCTTGATAATCCTCGTGGCAGGTGAGACAATCCGGCTCGTTCAGCCACGGCGTCCTTGGATTGACCTCCTCAGCCGATGCCACCTGTGTGGTCTTGAGATTTTTCATCAAGCGCGTCGCGCTGCGTTTCTCCTGCTGGCCGCGCAACAGACCGATGGCATGTTCATCCATGCTGCCGTGGCAATCCGTGCATTGCAGGCCGAGCGTCGCATGGATGCTGCGCAGACAACGGGTGCTGCCTTTTTTATTGGCCGGATGACACATGGCGCATCCTTCCGTGCCTTCAATATAAAGATAATTGGCGTGCCATCCATGAATGGCTGCGGAGAGATTGAGATGCTCCGGTTTTCCAGCCGCGCCGACAGCCGGATCGGCATGGCAGCTTTGGCACAGTTGCGGTTGACTGGCACGCGCTTTATTGTAGAGCTCGGTGCCGCTCAAACGATCATGTGCCTTTAAAATATTAATCGCTGTTTCTTCCGAGACACCGGCGGCGTCGTTCCAGGCCCAGCCACCGCCATGGCAATTTCGACAGCCCATTTCCGTCGACGTTGGCGCCACAACTTTGGTGGAAGCGATTATGTCGCCGGTTTCCACGTCCTTGGCCTCAACGGTAAACAGGGGGTAGGGATTGTACGGCCCGTTATCGGGATATGGCAAAACCGGAATCATTTTGGCGTGAAAGCTGATGCCGTTTTCATCGGGATCAAAGACGCCCGTCACTTTTTTTCCGGCGAGCCCAACGTTTTCCTCCAGCTCGACGCCAAAATTCGATTTTGCATACAGCCAAAATTCTGACTGCCCGGCGGGATTTTCAAAGCCCTCCTGCACCGCATAAGTAATCTCGACGCCTTCGGTCACAATTTCCGGAATGTCGCCGCGTCTGATCAATTGCGCTTCCAGCGTGTTGGCGGGCGGCAGGATGACAAACCACGGATCGCAGTCCGAGATGCAATGCATGCCGAGATCGTTCCAGACCAGCAGCACATAATCTTCGGTGCGGCTGTTAAAATCCGGAATGTCGGTTTCCAAAAGTTCCGGCGGATTGTAAGGTTCGGGTTTTTCCTGAACGTCCTTGTCGTTCAGTTCCACGGTAATAAAAGTCGCCAGCGCTTCCATTTCGGCGCGAGTCCCGACAAAAGGCGGCATATACCCTAGCGTTTTGCCCTGGCCGTAGAGCTGCGCCATCACGCCCATATAAGGGAACATCGCCACTTTGGGGGAGATGTCATTACGGATGCCGTCGATCGTATGGCAGCTCAGGCACTGTAAATTGAACAATTCTTTACCCGCGGCCATTTTGTCATCGGTATTTTTAATCGATGACCATTTTGCATTGGCCAGCTCACCTTCTCGATTCAGTTTG
>CAYSNA010000154.1:0-11493 GCA_964432185.1 uncultured Cytophagia bacterium | reverse complement strand
TTCATGCCCGGCGGAAATTCCACATAATCTCCGGCGTTGATCTCAACCGGCTCGCCGCCGTCCGGGGTGACGATCACCTGCCCTTGAAGAATCAGGCACGCTTCTTTCTCATCGTAATACCACGGAAACTCGGATACCTCTTTTGTCCAGATTGGCCAGCTTTTAATATTATGCTGTTTGATAAACTCATCGGTTGGTTTTTCGACCTTTATGTTCATGCCGCACCTTTGATTTTTGTAAAATAGTCATCGAGTTGATTTTTCCGAATCAAATTTGAGCTGGATGCCTTTTGCGTGCAGGTCCAGCGCGCGGTGATTTGTCCCCGCAAAATCGAATCCGTCAGTGAATATTTTTCCAGGCAATAGCTTGACAGAAATCCGACAGCCAGTCCATCCCCGGCGCCATTTGTATCGATGACCGGCTCGGGTAAACTGACCGCATCAAAATAGCTGATGCCGCTTCTAGTAGCCAACGCGCAGCCGCGCTCGCCCATTCCCGCTACGAGAATTTTTTCGGGAAATTCATTGAGGATGGCGCTAAAAATCGGTTCCGGCCCATCAAAATTGACACATGAAAAAAACAGGACATCGGACGCCTCAAGAAAGTCACGGCGATATGGATCGTAAACATCAGTGACATCCTGCAAATCACAAGAGATCGTCAATTGCAAATCTTTCGCGATGGGCAGTAACTGCCGCGCCCAATTGGGAATACTGAAATGGGCAAAATGTGCTTTTTTCAGAATTGCCCGACAGATCTCCAGATTTGGCTGCAGTTTCATATGCGCTTTACCATCGTAAAAATTTTTGCGACGGCCATCCTGATACATAAAATTGACGCTGCGCCCGGTGCCGGACGGATCGATAAACAGCCCATCCATGTTGATGCCGTCGCGCTCAAATTCCTGGCGGATGAAATCACCGGAAAAATCATCACCAACATAACCAATAAAAGCCGTGCGATAGCCGAGCTGCGCAAAACCGCGCGCCGAATAACCGCCGGCCTGGCCAAGACAATCGATATTCGTGGTATAATTGGATTCGACGTCAAATCTCGGCTCGCCATAAAAATAGACATTTGTGTCAATGCCGACGTTGCCGACGACGACGACGTCATACTTTTTATCGTTCATATTTTTTTCAACGCTTCCTTTCAGTTGTCCGTCGTACGATGAAGAATCATGTGGTAAAGCGGCAGCACGGTCAATAAAATAAAACCGGCAACAAGCACCCACATGGGGACGTGAAAAATATCGCCGATTTTTGCCATAACAAAGTAGTGGGAAAAGCGCCCGATAAAAATGGCGACAAGATATAGCGGCATCGCGTATGAAATCAAAATGGCGGCGAGCCGAAACGGCTCGAACGGTATGGGCGTAAAGCCGGTGAACACCAGGCACAAAAAAGCCGATTTTTGAAAAAACGCGGCAAAGCGTTGAAACGTTTTGCTGCTTTTGACGCGCCGTTCCAGTTTTGTATCGCTCATCAGCCATTTGATCAGATAATATTCAACAAAAGCGGCAAGACAATTACCAATCGCGCCCACCAGCGCCACAAGCCACGGCGCGTAAAATTCGCCCATGCCGATGACCACCGGCGGCGTTGGCAGCGGCACCAGAGTGCATGCCAATGACATGTAAAAAAAATAGGTGGACAACCGACGCTCATAGCCACTGATGGTCCAGACCAGTAAAACGCATAAAAATAGTGCCGGGATAATGAATCGCAAAAGTTTACGATGGTCCGAATAAAACCTGGCTACAGTTTTTTGTATCCGAAGATTTCCTATCATAGAGCAATATACAAGAAATTGTATGGTTTTCAAAACAGATGTGCACCTGGCTAATCGTATATCATGTTGTCGCCAACGGCCGCCAGACGGCGCGCAACAGGATTTTGCCGGATCATCAATCGGATGACATCGTGCACAAAATTATCCGGTTTACTGTAAGGGCACACGCGCATGCACATGCCGCAATCCGTACCGATTTTACGCCAGTAGCTGTAGCAGGCTTCCTGATTCGTCGACCATTTTTTGACGCCCCGAATCTCTTTTTCATCACCAAAAGAAATCGCGCCGGCCGGACAGTGTTTGGCGCATTTTTTACAGATGCGGCAAAAGTCCTGCACGCCAAAGAGCGTTGCGTCGTCGAGAGACAATGGCATATCCGTTGTTACGGCGCCGAGGCGGATTCGCGCGCCATATTTGGGATGAATGAGATAACCGATGCGGCCGATCTCGCCAAGTCCGGCATCGTGCGCGGCAGCCGGCAGGGGCAACAGATAGTTGCCATCGGTGTGGGCGCGGGCGTTGTAGCCAAAGGAGCGGATATAAGAGGCAACGGCAATGGCAATTTTTGCAGCTTCAAGGTATTGCCTGGACGACTCGACAACCACCGGCATCCGGGGCGCCTGTTGCATGGCGGCAAAATCCATTTCAACGGCAAAAACAAGAACGTGGGAATGTGACAGCGAAATCGGTTTGCCATACTCGGCCGTTCGGCGGCCGACATGTGAATACAGATGAGCCGGATCAAGTGCGGTCGTGCGTACGTCCACGGCGCCGAGTGATCGCGCCATCTTTTTTAAAGTGATGGTCAATTCCAGCGGATCCATGTTGGTCTTTTTTTGAGCACGAGGGCCGTCGCACAAGGGAATGAGCTTTTCGGTGAGGATAAAATTGTTCTCGGCGATCGTCGCGGCAACCGGTTCAAAGACCTCGCCGCCCGGGCTCATCAGTTGGGGCAAAGCGCGGATATCATCATCGCGTTTTTGCCTGGCCGGAAATCGCGTATAATAATCCTCATATGCCGCAGAACCTTTGTCATAGTGCATTCTGGCAAACATGATGTCGCGCTCGTCGTAACGTCTTTTATCGCCGACAATTTGTGTCTCAGATTTTTGGCCGTACGGCAGAAATAACGCGAGAATGACCAGAATGATCGCAGCATTAAAAATCCAAATGAACAAAGGATCGGCAAAAAATAAAATCAGCATCGTGCCAATCGCCAACATAGACAGAATAATGGCCGATGCACCAATCGCGCGTTTTTCTTGTTCTCGAATGGATGAAACGAAAAAGAGGAAAAAATAGCCCGCAGCAGCGAGTGACAGGAGCAGAAAAACCAGGCGAGCCATATAAAAAGCGGGGCGTAGCAGCCCCGATCAAAAATGTGCGGTTAGGTTAACATTGACGGCCGGCTGCATTTTACCATCGCCGAACCGAATATCCCAGTCAAAAGTGGAGAGCTGATTTTTTTCAAATTTGTGAACAGACCAGACGGCATCAATCGCGCTGATGATGTGATTCGCGACAATGAGTCCGAGAACAAATTTGGCGCGATTATCAGCGGTATCGGCAGCAATACGCAAGTCATCAAACTGTTGCATGTTCGCTTTGCTGTCCCAGTTCCAGTACCAAAACTCAACATCCTGGTAGTATTTGTTCCAGTTGCGCTGCTGCAACCGGTAGGCGTTATGCTCATAAATATCGGCAAAATTGCCAACATCAATAAAATAAGTGTGATTTTTTCCCTCAAGGTTGACGCCGGCGTGGGTGGCGGCGAATGTCTCGTAATCGTTTTCACGCCAATTGCCATAGGCGGTAAAGCCGCCGTAGGTTGTCCACAGACCAACCTCCAAACCAAAAAACACCGCCGATTTGGTTGTGGCGCCGGCGTACCGTTGTCCCCAGCCGGGAAGAAGCAGCGACATGAACATGGCTTTGCCTTTGTTTTTCGGCGTCATCGTTTTACTGCCGGACATCGGTTGTGGGATTTGCATCTCATCCTGATCCAACAGGACAAACTCGTATTTTGACGTTTCGACAAAACGATCATAGTGCATCAACGGCGGCTCGGCGACACAAAAGCCGGTCAAAACAAACAAAAAAAGACTGCAAAACATTTTCATAATATTACCAATTCACGCGTAAAGTTAGGGCGGTTTCGGTTTCATAAGCATAACGGATCGGCTCAACTCGCAAACTGACCTGTATGCGTTTATTATAACGCGACGTCGTCCAGGCCGCATCCACGGCGCTGAGAATGTGATTGAGAATGACAAACGTCGTGGCGGTGGTTGCTTTTTTGTACGCCGCGTTCATATCGTTTCGTTTGGTTTCGTAGGTCAATCGATTATCATTAATGCTGCTTTTATCCTTGTTATATCGATCCGTGATTTCTTCATCCGTGATCGCAATAGTATTATTACTATCTCCGCGAAAATCGTCCCATCCCCAGCTAAACTGGTGATACTTGCCGATCATTTCGTAATATTGCTGATCTTGTTCTCGGTGCAGCCCGTGGCTGAATTGCTCGCTTTCCCACCTGCGCAGCTCTTCCTTTGTATTATCAGTACCATCAAAAGGTAATCCAGCGTGATGCGCGATCCATCTCCAGTACTCATCCTCACTCCAATGGTCGGCCGCATAGGCGTGATAGTTATCTTCAAGTCGCCGGCCTTCTTTGTTAAAATTAAGATACATGGCCCAGGCTGCGACCTCGACACCGACAAACGCCGCCGCTTTGACATACGATTTTGAATAGACCTGGCCGCCCCCCGGCACAACGGCAGACATGGCAAACGCGAGTTTGGGATTTTTCGGTTTGATGGACATCGTTCCAGCGCCGTCCTCCGAAGCAAAAGTGGGCAAGGTGTTTGATGCCATAAATTCCTGCCAGTCATTTGCGAAAAGCGATGCACTCAAACTCAAAGCAAATAAAACGAAAATGGTCCTTTTCACCAAATTCTCCTCATACAAATCGGTATACATTAAAAAATATTATTTTCGCACCGAGGTTCACGGCGCAAGATCCCGATGTATCTTCGTGGTTCCTCAGTGTCAAATCTTTTTAAATCCGATCATGTCGTTAGTCAATAAAATCAAACAACAAGGTAAAATAGTAACGCATCTCTTTGCCATAGTTGTAGATTGTCTCGTCATACTTGACCGAAACATCATCCAAACCATAAGCAGCGTCGATGGCCAACGCCGTCGGGAAACCGTAAAATGAAAAGAGCTGTAAGCGCATGCCGGCGCCGACGACACTTTTAAATTGTTTGAAATCTACCTTGTCTTCATTGAACGCATTGCCGTATTCATAAAACGCCGAAAGGTACAATTTGTTCGACGTGAGATGGAACAACTGTTTTTGCAGATTGCTGAAAATCGGGAAACGATAGGTAAAGCGCCCGATCATCATTTTTCGGCCTTCAATGGCGTAATAAGGATAACCGCGCAGCCCCGGCAAACCACCGGCAAAAAAGTTAAAAAAGTCATCGATACGGCGATCGATATAGCCGCCCTTGACATTGGCGGTCAACGCATGTTTTTTCGACCACGGCATGCCGATGTATTCGGACCAATCGAGTTCGATTTTGTTGATATCATAATTGGCATATTCTTTTTTCGGCAATAGAATATTTTCGTCTTCCGTGGAATAGCCGGTAAAAAAATCATTAAATTCATACGAATAACGCAGCATGACTTTGCGGCCGGCTGTTGGATTGATGCTGCGGTTGAGGCCGCCGCCGACTTTATCCAAATCCCATTGCAGACGCAGGTGGTTGCCGATGAAGTAGGTATTGGCCGGCGAGCGGAATTGCACACCCTGCTGCGCGAAATAAAAGTCGCCGATTTTGCTCGTATAACGCGAATGCACAAACGAGGCGCGCATGCGAAGATCATCCATAATATCGTAATAGGCGCCAATATCACCTTCAACAATCTGGAAATGCACATCCACAGGAAACTCTTCCGGATAGTCTTCAATAACGGCGATGTTGCGCTTGACATTACGCGTAAAATAATAAAACTCGACAAACAGCGTTGGCGGCAGTTTGCGGTATTCCATCATGCCGAAAATATCGAGGTCCATAACCCGGTTGGCCGCCACACCGCCAAGGACGGAAACGTGATCAAGAATATCGCTGGCGTAAAAATAGGAGCCGAGCTTAACTTTCATCGAATCAACCATAACGCGCGGCAAAAAAGAAAACTGGCCGTAGCGCGTTTCGTACGGTTTGGTTTTTAGGCCGATAAGATTGGTGTCATCAAAATTGCGTTCAGCAACAAGGTTGTTTTCATTAAAGGTATTTTTTAATTCCGGCGCCAGATCATTTGCATTGACATATACTGCCAGCGACGGATCAATCGGTTTCGGTTCATCCAGCCTGGAAATTTTATAACCGTCCGCATCAAACATGGAGAACAGCAATTTGCCGTCTGTGGAGACATTCGGCATAAATGCGCCGCCGAGAACGTTCGTCCATATTTTTTTTTGCTCACCGTTCAGATCAACGCTGTAAATATTGAAAATTCCGGTTTCATCGCTGGCATAATAAATGGATTGTCCATCGGGACTGAAACTTGCATCGCGCACATCGTTGTGGCCGTCGAGGAAATCGGTAATTTCGCCAGACTCGACATCCATCATTTTAATCTGGCGACCGTGATTTTTCGCTTGCCCAAAGAGAATGGTCTTGCCGTCCGGAGAAAAACGCGGCGAGTAAACGCCTTCACCGTTCTGAAACGCAGTAAGCTGACGAACGTTGGCGCCGTCTTTGTCGAGCAGCAGCACATTATCGGTTCCGTCTTTTTGGGTCACGCAAACGATAAACTCACCGTCAGCCGACCAGCTCGGATCGAGCACGCGTTTACCTTCCGTGAGCTGTTTTTCTTTTTTTGTTTTGATGTTGATGCGGAACAGATCGTTAAACTTTGATTGGTGTTTGGTTCGTTCATTTTTACTGTAAATGATATAGTTCCCATCAGCCGACCAGGTGAGCTGACTGTTGACGCCGGGTTTCAATACTTTGGTCTTTTTCGTTTGCGTATCATAAACATTCAGATTGGTGACCGTGAGATATTCGGAACTGGCGCTGCCGCAATAGGCAATGTAACGGCCATCCGGCGACCAGGTTGGCGCGATATTGCCAATGCCCTTTTCCGTCACCAATTCGCCTTCAACTTTATTTTTGTTGATGGTGGCGAGACGAGTCTCATAATATTTTTCAAGATGACTTTTCCACTGCGCGTGCAGTTCGTTTCCTGTCAGTCCGGTCACATCTTTGATGGTGCCGTTAATGGTGAAGCGGCTCTTTTTCGACATGCCGTCGGCCATTTTTTTCAGCGATCCTTCACCCCAGTTCTGGGCAATGTACCGCGTCAGCGCATAACCGGCGTTATAGGTGCGCTCGTTGCCGATGCTGTTTTTGCCGAACACGCCCATCTCGGCAAAGGTATGCAGTTTGTCATTCACCACGGCCGTGCGGATGAGCATATCGCGGTGCGTGTCCCAGCGGTCATAATCGAGGTCCGGCGCCTGAAACTGCGCCATGCCTTCGGCGAGCCACATGGGCGCGATGGTCATCGGCATGGCGTATGAGGCCATCTGGCTCGGATAACCATAAAGCACATCGGGACGGCGTTCCGGTTCGTATTGCATCCACTGGAAATACATGGCCGGCACTTTGCGAGTGATTTTTCGCGACGCGCCGAGGGAAATCATGTGGGCGAATTCATGTGTCACCACATTGCGCAGCCAGTTGTGCGTGCCGCGCAAAATGAATGTCATTTGCGGCGCCCAGATTTCCACTTTATTATCGTAATAAAATGCCGCGCCGTTCGAATTATCATCATGATCTTTGATGATAAAATGAATCGTCCCGTCCGGCCGCCAGTCGTAAAAATCGGTGACCGGCTTGTAAATATCTTCAGCAATTTTGGCCACGACCTGGGCAGAGCGTTCCGCGCCTTCGTGATAATGCACTTCAAAATGCTCGGTTGTGATCGAATACCAATCGAGCTCGGGATGTGAATAGCCGAGCTGAGCGTAAAGATTGGGAATCAGAAAGAAGAGAGCGAGAGAAAGAAGAAAGAGCTGTCTGATCATTTCACCACTGCGATTTTGATAAATTCCACGACGTTTCCACTGTTTGCCTGCGCTTCGACGCGCGCGATATAGGCGCCGCTTTGAATGTTCGAGACGTCCCAGGTCACCTCGTGATCGCCGGGAAAGGTGCCGCCGTTGTTGAGCTGCGTGACCAGCTCGCCGGCGATATCATAAATTCGAATATTGACGTTTTCAACATTATCGTTCAAGGTATAACGAATGGTGGTGCGCCCCTCTTCCGATGGATTGGGGTAGCAAAAGACGCGTTTTTTCGGCATGAGGTCGGCAGAGATTTTAGGCGGAATGGCCGTTCCATCTCCTTTAAATGAATTGTTCATGCCATTGCCGAAACGGGACCAACTTTTCTGAAATTCGGAATCACGATTTATATTCCAACTGTATAGGAATCCATCCTCGGATAAAACAAACAGATTAACGCTTTGATAATCCTCACCAAAAGCAAGTAATGGCGTGCTTGTCACCGCTGATCCTGCTGAAAGAGGAAAACCATCAATCATGTTGCCGTTTTGATCAAATGCAGCGATTGAGCCGGTTGTGGTTGCAATAATTGTGTGCGGCCATGGTTTGCCATTCAAGTGCGATTGAAAAAAAACAGGAGCAGCAAGTTGGTTCTTGCCAGGATTGTCCAGTTTAATCGGATAATTAAGCAGCGGAACACCGGTATTAATTTCGAACGCCGCGACACGAGATTCCGTTGAAACGATCAGTTCCGGATAATTATCGTTGTCGACATCCACCAAAGCCGGTGCGCTTACCAACTCGTCTTGTGAGATTCGAGTTTCACTATTAAGCACAGTACCGTCTTCGTCAATCAATGTAAGATAGCCATCATTTGATACAATGACATACGGTTTTTGTTGATTGTCATCGTTATAAAAAATCGATGCAATATAATATTTATCACCATGACCATAGGCGCTATTTTGCCATCTCAACTCGAGTCCATTGCCATCGTAATCCAAGACGTAAACATCACCCGACGGTGTCGTAAAGGCATCACTGGCATGCGGATTGTGAAAGACAAGAGGTTCGTTTGCGAGCTTTATTGTTTGATTAATCTCAACCGAGCCGTCAAGTACACTAAATTTTATAAAATTGCCGTTCTCTGTGCCGGCAATACCTTGTTGAGTAGGTGTTGTTGTAATTCGTTCGCCAAGATCAATTCGAGCAAGCAAGTCAGCGCGCCCATCTCCATCGCCATCAACTGGCGACCAGATCGACATAATGCCGCTTTGATCTACAATTGCAATTTCCCAATTATCATCAAAATCAAAATTATACACAGAAGGCGCCAGCAGCACCGAATCGCCAACACTCGCCATGAGCGCTAATGGATATGTGGTTTCATTGCCAAGTTCATCGGTTACTGTAATAGTTTCGTCATTGTCGATGATTTTCGAACCGTCCATTCTCCAACCGAAAATATCGCCATTTTTCGCTACGGCGATGATGCCTTCACTGCCGTCAGCCAGGATGATTTTATTCAGCGCGCCTTCGCCAAATGTTTGCCCGGTGTATTGTGGAAATCCGGGTACGTGCCAGTCATTGCTGATGCTAAAGGTCATCAGCGTGTCTTTATCGCTAAAATTGGTAAATTCGATGTGGGTGACGACGCGGCCGTGGCCGTTGCTGTTTGGAATGCTGGTGGGCGTCAGCGATACCGGACCATTGCCGTTGATGTACTGATGCGACAGGTTTTCGGACCAGAACGGATCCCAATAATCGCCCGCTTCGGTGCCGTAACCCGGCGTGAACATGGCGTACTGTTGACCAATGTCCTGCGGACCGTCGCACTCAACGAGATCGACGCCGCGGTGTTTGAGATCATTGTTGATGGTATTGGATTCGAGATTGGCGCGGATAACATTTTCATCAATATGCCAGATGAGAATACCGGAACCGGGCAAGCCATAGTCGTATTCATCCACTCTAGTAATGACTCTCAATCCCTCTTCGATGGCAATGTTGCCGAGAGAATCAAACTGCGCGCGCTTGCCAAACTCGTCGCGGCCAAAGGTCATGCGGTCGCCGTTCCAATCTTCCTGGCGATTTTCCAGCAAAAAGTATTCGGAGGAGTTGATCGGCACTTTGATTAAATGCGGCGCGGATGAAGTGTTGGCAGTGCCGAGAATGGCTTGATCCAGTGAATGGACGACGACCGGTTCTTCCCATCCCATATAGACTTTCATCCAGGCGCACGGCTGCGCGGGAATGAGGCCAAAATAGTTGTACGAGCCTTGATCCATCAAGCCCCACATACCGACACCGGCGCGGCCGTTTTCGGTATTGAACAAACTGGGCAAACCAAGCTGGCTGCCCATCAGCAAGGTGGCGGTGCCGAGCAGACCAAGATCGATACCTTTCTGGCTCTGCTGTTCGGGCAGAATAATTGCTTCCTGAATATAAAAATTAGTACCGGCTTCAATGCCTCGATAATCGGGATTATTACTACCGAGCGTTTCTTTCAGCGTTTCAAAATCGATAAAAGCGGATTGGATATCAAACGGCGACTCGTTAAAATCAAAAGCAAAGTCATTGCCGACGCCGGCGTGAAAAACGATGAATGCGTCAAAATTTTCAAAAGTTGGATTATCAGCTTTGGCGGCCTGAACGGCATCGCGCAGCAGTTCGGCCCAGCGCAGTTTCTGGCGTTCCTCATCCTCCTCGCCGCTGTAATAAACCATATTGTGCGGCATCGTATAGGCCGCATCCTCAGCAGGCGGATAGACTTGATAGTTGAGAATCAGCTTGCCTTTTGAAACCGTATGAAAATAATTTTTCAGCGCCAGGAGTTGATGTTCAAAATAGGTTTTATTGTGCGGCGGTCGATCGATGATATAGTCGCTGTCATTTGAAAGATCGAACAGACCGTTGCCCGTGGTCGTTTTGAGCGAGTCCTCAACAAACTGCGCCCGAAGCGCGAGGATGTTCACCTCAACTGGCTCGGCATCCACAACATGACCACTCATAAAAGTTGAAAGAACGCCGAGCGGATCGGTTTTTGTCAGCGAACTGGTTATCGGCTTTCGTACTGGCGCATCAGCAGCAAAGATGAAAACACTTGAGAAAAAATATATCGCTGCAAAAATCATTTTGAACTTAACGTTCTGGCTATTCATCATTCTAAAAACTCTTTTGAAAATTTTACGTAACGCCATTATCGTGAACCATTTTATTCGATAACCAAAAAAAAGCAAAGGATGCGGGATCCTTTGCTTTGTAACTCATGTTAAACGATGTTTTTAGAATCCAATGGTCAGAGAAAATCTCATGGTATTGGACAGCGGGTGACCTTCATCGGCGGCAACGTAGCCAAAGTCAAAGCGGTAGAGGTGGTACTGGATGCCGGCGCCAAAAGAGGTGTAAACCACTTTGCCGGGTTCATCCCAGTAGTAACCGGCGCGAAGGGCGAACAGGTCTGTGTACCAATATTCCAAGCCGCCGCTGAGAATGCCGTTGAACATGGAACGGCTTTTTACAACATTACCTTCGTCATCGGTCTCGGTGACTTCTTTGACCGACCACGGGGAGGTAAACAGCGCTGTATAAAACTGATCGGTCGTGCCGTCCGATTTGCG
>CAYSNA010000153.1:0-11559 GCA_964432185.1 uncultured Cytophagia bacterium | reverse complement strand
TCATCCGTCTGATCCGTTAAATCCGCGTTCTATCCACAATGTGTCCGGTATTGACTTTTTATAAAAAAGATTTTTTAACACAAAGGAGCACAAAGAAAATATTTTTTGTGGCTCTTGGTGTTTCAGCGCTTTGTGATCTTTTTTAATGAACTCTTGACGTTTCCTGCTTTTTGGGCCGGCTAATCTTCAGCTTGCGCATTTTTGATTCGAGGGTTTTCGGATTCATGCCGAGCAATGCGGCGGCGCCGCGTTCGCCGCTCACGCGCCAGCCGGTCATTTTGAGGGCATTGATAATATGATCCTTTTCGGCTTCCAGCATGGTTTTAAACACGTCCGTGCCGGATGACACCTCACCTTTCGGCATCCAGCCGTTTAACACCAGGCGATCTTTGGGGCTGGTGATCATCGCGCGTTCAATAATGTTTTCCAGCTCGCGAATATTGCCCGGCCACGAGTAGTTGCCCAGCGCCTCAATAACGCTTTTCGGAATATTCATAATCGTCTTGCCATTGTCCGCGCCATATTTTGATACAAAGTGATTCACCAGCACCGGAATATCTTCGAGTCTTTCTCGCAGCGGCGGCAGATGTACCGGAAAAACATTCAACCTGAAATACAAATCTTCGCGAAAGCTGCCGGCTCGAATGGCGGCTTTTAAATCTTTGTTGGTTGCGGTTATGACCCGCACATCAACGTTGAAGGTTTGTGTGCCACCAATCCGTTCAAACTCGCCCTCCTGCAGCACGCGCAATAATTTGACTTGCAGTTCGAGCGGCAGATCGCCGATCTCATCGAGAAAAATCGTGCCGCCATCGGCCAATTCAAAACGGCCAATTTTTTGTTTGATAGCCCCGGTAAAGGCACCGCGTTCATGACCAAACAATTCGCTCTCAATCAAATTGGCCGGCAGCGCCGCGCAATTCACCTTGACGAGCAGACGGTCGTATCGGTTGCCGGCGTTGTGAATTTCGCGCGCGATCAACTCTTTGCCCGTTCCCGACTCGCCGAGTATGAGAACGGTCGTATCGGTTTTGGCGACCTGATCCACCTCGCGCAACAACTTGTTCATTTTAGGGCTGACGGTAATAATGCTTTCGAAATTATTGACAATGTTGATTTCATCCTGCAAATAGGTATTTTCCGCTTCCAACCGGTTTTTAAGTTTTTGCACCTGATCGAGCGCTTTTTCCAACTGTTCAGCCGCTTTTGTGCGTTCATCCAGATGCGCCTCCAGAATCCGCTTTTTCTCACGCGCGCGATTTTCGCGAATCTTGACAATGACAAAGATGATACTCGCGACAAGAAGAACAATGGCGGTCCGGAACAACCAAGTCTTGTAAAACGGCGGATTGATCACAATGGGCACGGACAACGGCGTTTTATTCCACACACCATCATTATTGGAACCCTTGACCATAAACGTATACTCACCCGGCGGCAGCGTCGAGTAGCCGGCCAATCGTCTTGATGACTCGACATAAATCCAGTCTTTGTCAAAACCTTCCATCTTGTAGGCATAACGATTTTTTTTAGGCGACGTGTATTCCAGCGCGGCGAATTCAAAACTGATGTGATAATGTTTATAATCGAGATTCAGTTGGCCCTGTTCATTCAAAAAATTAATCATTTTGTGTGGCGTGCTGAAAATAGAAAAATTGGTAATGGCCAGCGGCGGAATGGACGGATTCGGTACAATCTGATCCGGGAAAAAACAGTTAAAGCCCCGAATGCCACCAAAAAAGAGCTCACCGGATCGACTTTTAAAATAAGCGCCGGCATTGAACTCGTTGCTTTGCAGGCCGTCCTGCGCATTAAACGTCCAGCACTCGCGTGTTTTTGGATCAAAACGGGCCAAACCGGAATTGGACGAGAGCCACAGATAGCCGCGATCATCCTTGATGATAGCGTAAAGCGAATTGTCAGGCAAACCATCTCGCATCGTATGATGCTGAAATGTTTGAGTGTCGCGGTTGAACAGATCGAGTCCGCCGCCCCACGTGGCGATCCACAATTGCCCGGCATCATCCTCGGTCATCGAATAAATAAAATCACTCGCGATGGTTGTTGTATCGTTGGCGTCATAACGAAAATGCGTAAACGTCTCGGTTTGAAGATCCAGTCGATCCAAACCGCCACTATTGGTGCCGATCCACAACACGCCGTGCTGATCCTCATACATGCTTCGCACCAGATTACAGGACAGCGAATTGACGTTATTCTCATCATGGGTAAAGTGACGATAGGAATTGCTACTTCGATCATACATCCCCAGACCGGCCGTGCCAAAACCGATCCACAACCGGTGTTGCTTGTCCTCATAAAGTTCAGTGACATGGGAACGTCGTGCGTGCTCAAAGTGGTCATGTTGAAATAATTCGAACGCCCCGGTTTTGCTGTTGAACATAACCAGGCCGACATTACAGCCGACCCAAAAAGTGCCATAGCTGTCGATGAGCATACTGTGGATTGTACGAAGCGGCAGTTTTTTATCCTGCCATTGGATGTGACGGAAAAAAGACCACTCCCCGGTTCTTCGGTCAAATTTGTTCAAGCCCCCTAAATGGGTGCCAATCCAGATTGCGTTTTCGTGATCCTCGGCAAAACTCCAAACAATGTTATCGTTCAGGCTGTTCGGATTGGCCGGCTCGTTTTGAAAATGGCAAAAGGGTTTCGCATGGCGATTCAACGTGCTGATGCAACCGCCATAAGTGCCGATCCAGAGAATGCCGGATCGATCTTCGTGGAGCGTCAAAATTTCGTCATAACTGATACTTTTTGCATTGAGCGGATCGTGCTTGAAAGTATAAAAGGTATTCTGTGAGCGATCAAACAAATTGAGCCCGCCCATGGTGCCGACCCATAGCGCGCCGTACGAATCTTCGAGCAAGGCCGTGACGGCATTGTTGCTGAGGGAATTCGGATTTTTCGGATCATGCAACCAGGTCGTCACCTTGTACTGGCCAAAGGGATTCGCCCGCAAGCGGCACAAGCCGTTGTGCGTACCGATCCACAACAGACCATCCGGCGTTTGTTTGAGCGCATTGATAAAATTATTCGCCAGTTCGCCGTCGGTATTCTCAACGGTAAAAGCCTGATATGTGCCGGTCTCGGGATTTAAAATAAAAAGACCATACTGCGACCCAATCCACAAATTTCTGTTTTTATCAATCAACAACGCGTTCAAATGATTGCTGTGTTCCGCATAGGAATTATCACTGACCTGAAAATAGTAACGTTCAAAATATTTATTTTTTTTATCAAATTTATTGAGGCCGTTATTGGTGGCAATCCAGATGTTGCCGAGATGATCCTGAGTAATATCAGAAATATTGTTATGAGATAAACTTGATGGATTATCTGGATCAAAAAAATAGCGGGTAAATTCTTCCGTATCGGGATCGAAAACATTGAGTCCGCCATAGGTGCCGATCCATAATAGCCCCTCATCATCCTCAAAAATGGTTTGGATGGAATTGATCGAAATGGACGAGTGGTTCCCGAGTTCGTTGCGAAACACACGAAAGCTGTAGCCATCATATTTATTGAGCCCATCTTCCGTGGCAAACCACATGTAACCGTTTTTGTCCTGATTGATATCCGAAATAATGCTTTGCGACAGGCCATCTTCAAGCGTCAAACGGTCAAAATGAAACGTTCCATAGCGCCCGTTCGCAATACAGTTATTGCATTGTTGATGAATGGACACCCCCGCGGCGCCCGCGTTTGACATAAAAAGTGAGGATAATGCAATCGAAAAGACGATATTTTTGATCATGGACATTCTCATTGTTTCTGGGGATTTAACTTATTCCTACGACGACCTCAAACGAGCGTTTCAAAAAAAAGTCTCGCAGCAGAGGCCACAGTTCTGCTGCGCTGAACCCATCATTTCCCAGGAGTGAAAGAAGCGTGGAGGTAGGTTCTGTAGTCAATTTGCCGCACACCGTGAGGTGCGCGACAAACCAGATTTTAAAACGGATCGTTTGCGTTTCGAAGCGGCTGTTCCGACGCCGTTGGAATATTGGGATTGGCATTCCGTTCATCCGCGCTGTAATACAGTCGTCGCGGAATTTTGCTTGTCGGATCACCACCGCCGTAGGGCACAAGCACCGGATAATTCGTGCGTTTCCAGTCGTTGTACACTTCGATATTCAAGAACAGGGTGATATACTTTTCCGTCATAATCTCTTTGAACAGCTCGTCGCCACTCAATCCGGATGCATCACCCAGCGCATTGCTCTCGAACATGTAGCGATCCTCAATGCCGCGCCGCACCTGATTGAGCACGGAAACTGCTCTGCCTTCATCGCCGGTTTTAAAAGCGCACTCGGCGATGATCAACTGCGTTTCTTCCCAGGTGAGAATATCAAGCGATTTGTCGGCCCGCAAATATTCATCCGCGCTGAGGTTGGAGACCGCATCATTATCCTCGCCGGCGGCGGCTCCCACAAAGACGCCGTTCGCATCAGGATCGAAATAAATCGGCAAACGCGGATCGTTTCGTTCGATGAGCAAATCAACCAGATTTTTGCCGGCACGAAGATAGGAATCGCGTTGATTGAAGAAAGTGTGATAAGCAAATTCTTCGTTCAAAGAGCTTGTATGCAGACTGGCGTAATTATCATTATAAGAAGCCATGCCGTTTTGCGCCGCGGCCATCGCCAGCGCATAATTCCCGGCATCCACTTCGGCCCAGTGCATATACAGCCGCGCCTTGAGCGAATAGCAGGCTTTGATCCACAAACCGGGATCGCCGCCAAAAACGACATCATTGGCCGGACTGCTGGCCAGGGTCGATCCGCGTTCACCGCTTTGTAAATCGGCAATCGCCTCATCCAGCAGGTCGTGCAGCGCCGCATAGACATCGTCCTGGCTGTCCAACCGGGGCGTAGTCACATCGGTGCAGGCCTCAAAATAGGGGAAATCACCCCACAAGCTGGCCGCCGTGCCGATGAGCAGCGACTCGTAAAATTTAACGATGCCTTCATAAATCCGGTTACCCGATTCTGCCGTACGACGGCGCAGTTCTTTAATATCAACCAGCGCACCGTCAGTATAGAGATCGTCCATCTCGTCGTTGGTATCGCTTTCCGTGTAATTGTATCTTGACAATTCGGTCATCTGTCGGCTTGTTCCGGCAAGCTGTTGCATCCACAACGACGCGATGCGGTTGAGTTGACCCTCCAGGATAAAAAAGGTCTTCACCTGCACGCCGTTAAAGAGCTGATCCACACTCACATTGGTGGCCCGGTTGGGATCTTCCATCACCTCCGGCCCTTCCAAAAAATCTTTGGAGCAGGACAGCAGAACAAGAACAGGTATCACGAAAAGTATTAAAATTTTTTTATTCATAAAGTCCTCGATATATTATTCGTGACAGGTTTTTAGTAGTTAAATCTGAGCGTCGCATAATAAGAGCGTGTATGCGGATGGTTGAAATAATCCAAACCTCTCCAGTTCTCATTGAGCGAAATATTGGTTTCCGGATCAATGCCGGTATAATCCGTCCAGGTGATCAGATTGCGGCCGCTGAGGCGAATGTCAATATCGCTCAAGCCGGTCCATTTGGTCAGCTTGGGATGTTTGAATTTATAAGAGACAGCGATCTCGCGCAATTTGACATAGCTGCCGTCTTCGACGAACTGGCTTCCCGGGCCGGTGAACGCATTACCAAGCGCCGTGTACCAGCTATCCTGATCAAGATAAACCTGCGTTCCGGCGCCCGGGCCGACACCCTCAAAGGTGTGCATTTCACCGCGGCGAACCTCGCCGTTGAAATCAGGATTTTCAACATCAGTATCTTTGTGCGTGCCAAAGTACATCAACGCGCCCTTGGTGCCATTATAAACGTCGCCGCCTTTTTTCACGTCGATGAGAGCGGAAATCGTGAATTTGTCGAACAACGTCACACCGGTGCGGAAACTGCCGGTCCAATCGGGATTCGGATCGCCGATGACGCGGTCTTGCGGATCCTGAACGGGAAATCCGGTTTCATCAATGTACAAATCACCTTTTCTCCAGCCGGAATAAGTTTCGTCGATATTGACGCGATTGCCGTTGGCATCCGTAACGACGATATCTCGGCCAAAGCGGACGAAATCGGGACCGCGGAACACACTCATGGCATAGCCTTCCTGGGCGTAACACGAGGTCTCAAATCCCTGAATAAAAATGTACTCGGCGCCATCCAGGCGAACGACCTTGTTCTTGTTCGTCGCCCACAGCAGACCGATGTCCCATTTCACCTTTTTCGTACGAATGGGACTGACATCAAAATTGGCTTCCCACCCCTTATTGGTGACCAGACCGGCATTGCGCAATTGCGCCGTATAGCCGGTGGAAGCGGCAACCGGGAACTGATAGATCAAATCTTCCGTTCGGCTGTCGTAATAGGTCAAACCAACGCCAAGTCGACGATCGAGAAACGCCAGATCAACTCCGTACTCGTATTCTTTTGTGCGCTGCGGTAAAATGTCTTCATTGCCTTTGATCCAGTCGCTATGAAAACCGGAATAACCGTATGAAAAAGGCGTCATACCGCCGTTCGGTTGAATAAAACTTTCGGTGTAGATATAGGTCGCATAGGCAGTTTTCCACAGATATTCCTGCGGTTGCTGGCCGGCGACGCCATAGGCAAAACGCAATTTACCAAAATCGAATTTGCCCTGCATATCGTTGAACAAACCGAGTTTGGTGAATTCCCACGCCACGCTGCCCTTGGGGTACCAATGGCGTTTTTTGCTCTGGCCAAATGTCGATGAACCATCGTTTCGAAGACTGCCGGTAAGGTACAATTGATCGAACATATCCATCGAAGCGACGCCAAAAAAGGATTCATCGCGCACAAGATATTCGTATTCGTCCGGCATGGTCGTAGTCACATTATCCAGTTGATTAAAACCGGTGGCGCCGATTTCCTCGCCAAATACGGAAAACTGTGCGAGCTTGCGCTCGTTCCACTGATGACCCAACACAAGATTGACGCGCATGCTGGCCGGCGTGAAGAATCGTGTAGCCTCGGCGGTAAAGTGACCGTCGGTTTCTGCATAATTGAAAATTTCACGCGAAATTCGGCCATCCGGATAAGATGAATCTCCCTTGGGGAACACCGTCCGTCGTTCATCACTGGAAAAATCGTGGCCAAGCGTATAGTTCAAATGCACCCACGGCACCGGATCATAATCGATCTTGAAATTCCCATAGGCGCGGCCGACATCGCTGGTATTCAAATTTTTATAAACGACAAAAAATGGATTGTTATAGCCGCGCGAACCCGTTTCGCTCGTCGGATTAGGCACGCGGTACGACCGGTGGTAGCCCTCCGGTGTCAGGTAATTCGAGTTGTCAAAATCCGGCGGCGTTCGCCAGGCGCCGATGAGCAAACCGCTGACATTCGAACCGCGCTGGATTCGGTTGGAGGACACATCGGAAAATGCAAAATTGCCGCTGAGTTTGAGTTTTTCATTGATGGCCTGCGAGGCGTTCAAGCGCAACGCATTCTTTTGATAATCGGAATTGCCGACAATAAAGCCGTCGTGGTTATAGCTGCTCAACGACAAATAATAGGTGGTGTATTCGTTGCCGCCGCTGGCTGTGAGGGTGTTTTCAAAAACATGGCCGGTTTCAAACATTTCCATGGCATGATCATAAACCGGAACATTCGGACCAAGCTTTGGTCCCCAGCTAAACGGGAAACCCGGGACGTACTCACCATCGACACCCTGGCCCCAGCGATTTTGCAGCGGCTGCGTTTTATTGACCGTATCCCAGGAGTAACTGGTTTTATAAGTCAACTTGACCTGGCCGGGCCGGCCTTTTTTCGTCGAAACAAGTATAACGCCGTTAGCTGCGCGTGATCCATAAATGGCTGCGGCCGCCGGGCCTTTGAGAATCTCGACCGATTCGATATCCTCAGGATTGATATCCGATGCCCGGTTCATTTCCGTCACACCGTCATGGCCTTGCGTGTTATCCGAGAAAAACGACTCGTTGCTGACCGGAGAGCCGTCCACGACAAACAACGGCTGGGTGCCGCCGGTGATCGAGTTGGCGCCGCGAATACGGATGTACGACGCCGCGCCCGGTTCACCACTCGCTGACGTAATTTCAACATTGGCGACCTTGCCGTGCAGCGCCGACACAATATTGCCTTCGTTGCTTTGCGTCACAAGCTCGCCGGACACTTTGGGGATGGCGACGCCGAGTTTTTCTTTTTGCACGCCAACACCAAATCCGGTCACAACAATTTCTTCCATGACCAGAGCATCTTCCACCAGTTGAAAATTCTGCTGAACATTTCCGGACAAGGTGATGTCAACCGTGCTGGACCGATAGCCGATAAACTCGGCTTTTAAAGCGACTTTTTGCCCGACATTCACCCGATTTTCAGGGATTGTAAATTTGTATTGTCCTTGATTATTGGTTGCGGCGCCAATCGCCATCGACTGGATGATGACGTTTGCGCCAACCAGTGGTTCGCCATTTTCATCCAGCACTGTTCCCGATACCTCAATGGCAGATTGGGCGTACAGGAGAGACAGCGAGGCGAACAGGCAGAGATAAATAAAGACCGTTCGAAATCTGATCATGAATCCTCCTCTTAAAGAATCGTGTGGTAACGCACTCCGGGGCCCTGGAAGCGTAAGCATGTTGTTGAGATGCACAACTCCCTGTGAACGGACAAAAAAAGAAAAAAACAGCCTGTGAAAGGAATGTTGTGCGTGAAATGAGTTGGTGCGATCAAGTCAATTATTGGGCCAAAAAAACAGGGAGGAACTTCGATGTAGATAGAGCACTGAAATTATTAGACTTCAAACTGGACAACTTTATTCAAATCGAAGAAGATTAGAGTTGGCTCCTCCTTAAATAAAAGGATTTCCTTATATATAAGGATTTAAAATTCAATGCGTCACGAGAGAGACGGTGCACATCTGTTTAAAAAATCACTTAACGTCACAACCGGAATATCATGTGACCGCGCCACATCCGCTTGCGCCGGCGTGTTATATCCCCAGTCGGCAAAAAGCACATTCACGCCGGTCGGCTGCACCTTGATCAGCGTATCAACTTGATCATCAACAAAATAAAAAAGCGATGGATCACAGTCCCGATCGCGCAGAATCTCTTCGATGATCCGCCGCTTGGTCAATCCTCCGGATGTATCGCGAATATTTTTTTCAATTAAATTGATGTTATTCGCATCCAATATTTTATGTACGAACACCAGCTTTTTGGTGGTAATGATGTAGAGATTTTCTTTATTCGGATAATTGATCAAAAAATCGCGCATGCCGTCATACAAAGGATTGAGCGCCGCCCACATCTCCGGTTTGGCATCAGAAAATGAAATGCGTTGATTGAACATGTGGTCA
Organism: uncultured Cytophagia bacterium; assembly: GCA_964432185.1. Lineage (GTDB taxonomy): Bacteria > Zhuqueibacterota > Zhuqueibacteria > Residuimicrobiales > Krinioviventaceae > Kriniovivens. The sequence continues at coordinate 2,188 of CAYSNA010000153.1, read as the reverse complement.
AAAAACAAGTCGCGCACATCGGCATGTTCTTTTAAAAAGGCATCAAATTCCTGCTGAGTGTGCACGGGCCGTTTTTTCGCCAGCGCATGCGCGATGTAAACATAATCTTCGCCGTTGCGGATATAATTTCGCAAACGCCGCGCTTCAGCCGCCCAGTCCGGATCAAGTTGATCGTAACGATCAATGTTATTTTGTCCCGTATAATTCGCGTAGGCGTTGAAGCCGCTCACCAGACACTCTTTGATGCTGTCGGCAATAACGCCGTCAAAATCGAGGGCAAGAATTGTATTTTCAAAAGTCACAAATTTCTCCCATGTTATTCAATAAACATACGCAAGACAAAAGAAAAATCAAATGTGCTTTTTTAGCACTACAGTTGATTTCTCAAGCTCGCCAAAACATCGGCCGCCGTTAGAATCACACAAACATTTGCAATTCATCCGAAACAATCACGGCACTTTTCAGGTATTAATCCATCCAGAGACGGAATAGAATGTCCGAGGACTATTATGCCAAACGATATTAGCAAACTTGCCGAATTCACCAACCAAATCCTGACAGCCGACAATTTTACCGGCCTGTCAAATGTTTTGATAGAACAGCTCTCGCGCCGCATCAAAGCGCATTATATATCGTTCATGCTGTTCGACCTCTCGTCGTTAAGATTTGTCATGGAGAAACGCCGCGGTTTTCATGCCAAGCGGGAGATTCCGCCCAGTCTGAAGCAATGCGATGAACGGGATTTTTTAAATGTCGGAACCGCTTTCCTGATGGCCACCGGCGAGGATACAAGTATCTTTTCATTTTTTGATCCGGACGAACCGCATGCCTGCGAAGTCCGTATTCCGTTCACTATTTGCTCAAACTATCTCGGACTCATCAGCATGGGCAAAAAAAAATCCGGTGAGGATTATTCGAACCAGGATTTGAGCTATTTGCAGGTCGCGACCAATTTCATCACCACATCGGCCTCCGGCGGCAAGTTGTGCCCGGCCATTCAGTTCGCCGACAACAATCGCCACCATACCTGTACAGGCGAGTCCTGCTCACGCAATTTATTTCTCAAACCGCGAATTCGGGTGAGCCGCGGCAAGGAAGATTTTGATCTTTTAGGTCGATCATCCGTCATGGACAATATTCGGGACATGATTGCGCAGGTCGCAGTCGAAGATGTGTCGATTCTCATCACCGGCGAGAGCGGTACGGGAAAAGAGTTGATCGCGCGCGCCATCCATCAGCAGAGTCGTCGCGCCGAGCACCCGCTGGTGGCGATGAACTGCGCGGCGCTGCCCGAAACTCTGGTGGAGAGCGAATTGTTCGGCCACGAAAAAGGCGCCTTTACCGGCGCGTTCGAACAGAAAAAAGGCAAATTTGAATACGCCAACAATTCCACCCTCTTTCTCGATGAAATCGGCGACATGAGTTTGTCCACCCAGGCCAAGTTTTTGCGAGTGCTGCAGGACGGTACATTTTATCGAGTTGGCGGCAATAGTCCCTCCTTTGCGGATGTCCGCATCATTGCCGCAACCAACAAAGATTTGTACGACATGTCTATGGAAAAAACATTTCGAGAAGATTTATACTACCGGCTCAATGTTGTGCAAATCGAAGTCCCGCCGCTGCGCCAACGCGGCGACGATGTCCTGCTGCTGTCGAATTATTATTTCAATCACTACAATCACCATTACGGCAAAAATCTTGACGGCTTTAGCGAGGAGGCGCTGGACTGGCTGGTGTCGTATCACTTTCCCGGCAACGTTCGTGAGCTGAAAAACATCATCGAGCGCGCGGTTATTTTGGAACGTACCAATAAAATCACCCTCGCCTCCTTTCCGCGCCGAAACGGCCAGCCGGAACCCGTTCATCGAACAAATGCGACGCTCGAAGCCCTGGAAAAGGAACATATTCTCTCCGTCATGCGGCAAGTGGAAAACAACAAAAGTGAAGCCGCCCGGCGGTTGGGGATTGCGCGAAAAACACTGCGGGAAAAATTGCAGCGCTATGATGTAGAGTTGTGATAATGCACATGAATAGAACACAGATTTGACGGATCGAGCGGATGAGCACAGATAAATAATTCTGTAAAATTAAATCCATTTTAAACCGCCAAATCCGTTCAATCCGCGTTCAATTATTAACTTTAAATTTTTCATTCCTTTTTTATAAATTATTGCAAATTTAAATCTCT
>CAYSNA010000152.1:0-11559 GCA_964432185.1 uncultured Cytophagia bacterium | reverse complement strand
TGATCCAGTTCACCATGTACCCCTTGAGCCCTTCAAGCTCAGCGTCGTTTAATAACTCCAGATCGAGAATCTCGTTCGTCAATCGCTGAAAATTTTCCCAATCGCGTTTCTGCCAATTGTCGCGCTGGGCCAGATGGAACGCGGTTTTGCAGTTTTTGGCAAAATCGTCATTTTCCCAATAGCGGTAATTGGCATCGGCAAAAACCGTAAACGCCTCCTGAAACTGCTTGCGCTCGTACAATTGCTGTCCCCAGCGGTAATAGAGATTCACCTCAAAGCGATAATTGGAGCGGGAGTCGCGGTTAAACTTTTGCGCCAGCAACACAAAATCATAGGCCGTCTTGTAATCCTCCTCCCTGTTGGCAAAATAAGCGCGGTTGTAAGCCAGCAAGCCGAGCAGCTCGGTGTTATCAATTTGCCGTCCTTTGCTGTTTTCATACGCATAAATCCGATCGAGGCCGATTTGCAGCCGCTGCTGCTCCGGATAAAATTGCAGCAAATAGCGATTGTACGCCTGTAAATTCCGCATAATATTAAAACCGATGGAGGAGGTATTTTCAACGGTAATGTCATATCCGAAATCCGGAAAAATCGTATAGGTATGCGTCGGCGTTTCAAACGCTTCGGTGGGCCAGCCCAGATCCTCGCAAATCAGATTATAGAGGATCGTGCCGGCGACGCAATTAAATCGTTTTTCATCAACGATGGCAGTTAGCGTGGTGGCTTCTTCTTTGTAGGTAACCAGCCACGAGCCGTGCAAATAGGCAAATACCTTGGATGCCGACGCAATTCGATCCTGTGTGTCAAAATTATAATTTCGGATGGTGGTGAGGAGGTCATCGTACCAGTTGAGATAATAATCCAGCGTATCCTGATGATTGGCGCCGGACAAAATAAACGCCGCTTCGATCTTGGAAAAATCATCGAGAACATAGTCAGCAATATCCGCATCAAGCCGTTGTTCGAGGGTGGTGTCGAACTGGGCGTACAGCGAGACGATTATCAAAAGAGAAATAAAAAGACAGAATCTGAAATATTTAAAATTTATGGTCATAACATTGATTTTCTAAAACACCTTTTCAGCCATGGATCGACACGGATGAAACACCGAAAATGGAAAGAGGTTCCAAAGCGAATAGAATCATTTAAAAATCAGTTTAGCCGGAACATCAAAAGATCACCTCAAAAAACGCTTCTTTTCACCCATCCGTGTTTCATCAGTAAAAATCCGTGGCTCAATTGACTTTTGCCCTATTCTTCCAACTCTTTAAACTCGCCCATAATTTTGACGAACATCCACACGAGCAGGATGCCCAAGACCGTATGCGCCGCCAGGGTGTACCAGACGTATTCCGGGTGTTTTATGCTTTCGTAAAAGCCGTAAAGGGGACCGTAGGTCACGCCGCTCAGGGCACCGCCCAGGCCGAGGGCGAGAAAATTTGTGCCCATATACAATCCGGCTTTTTCTTTCGGGGCAATCCAGGTGATGTATTCCTGAATGCGCGGTGAGGAAATCATCTCGCCAATGGCAAAAAGGAAAATGCCGAGAAAGGCCCAGGCCGGGGCATCAATAAAGGCGTAGCCCAAAAACAAAAAACCGATCGCCGCGACAAGCAGGCCCGACAAAAACGCCGGCATGGCTTTAAATTTCTCCGCCACTCGCGAGACCAGAATTTGAAAGATCATGATGATAAAGCCGGTGTGCGCCACCGTTTCACCCAACAACACGCGCGTGCCGTTTTCATCTTTGGAAAAAATATTAGCAATGCCGGAACCGAGCACGCTTTTGATGTTGAGATAGAGTTGCGCGGTGTCCAGATTGCTGTCAATATAAACCGCGAGAAGATTAAAAAACGCCCAAAACGGCAGCCAAAAGAAGAGGCCAAGCAAAACGAGAAAAACAGCAAATTTTGCATCGGATAACGCCACGCCCATTTCTTTAAATTTCTGTTTAAGCGTTGTGTTTTCTAACTCACGTTCCGGTTCCTTGTAAAAGAAAATGGTGATCAGCAGCATCATCACAATGCCGACGGCGGCGGCGCCAAACGCGTAATTCCACGAGATGGCGCGCAGTTTGCCGGCGACAATGGGTCCGAACGACGCGCCGGTGTTGACCATGGCGTAAAAAATACCGAATCCCAGCGTTTTATTTGTTTTATCGGAGGTGACGCGTACCGTCCCGGAAATCAGCGGTTTAAAAATACCGGCGGCCAAACCAATGCTCAACATCGTCAAGGCAATTCCGGAAAAGGATTTAGTCAAAATCAACAGCAGAATGGATGGCAAATAGGCGAGATAGGAGACGATCAGCACTTTTTTAAAACCGTATCGGTCGGCAAACGTGCCGGAAAAAACCGGAATGACGTAGGAAAAAAGCAGGAAAATACTTTGCACAATACCGAGCTGACCGCGGCTGTAGCCCAGGTATTCCATATAAATGCCGAAACCCATATAGATGCCGTAATAGGAAAATCGCTCAAGAATTTCGATGCTGTTTGCGATCCAAAAAACCGGTGGAAATGGAGTTCGTTTTTCCACGTGATCCTCGCTTGTTCAATTCAACTTTGATCGAATGTACGGCCTGATCGGGACAATGTCAAGGTTGGTGAAAATGAAATCTCGACGACCAATTTCACGAATTACTCGAATTCAATACATCTTTTTTAACCAAGGCAGTTGTAGGAAAAACTTGTCCGAATTAGAAAAATCCTTTTTATCAAATTAGTGTAATTCGTGGTTTAAAACATAATAAATCCCGCGCCGCCGGAGAGCAACACGGGATTCTTAGGGGGAGGTATGGTAGAAACTAATTTATAACTCTTTTTCGATTGCGGCGATCAGGTTTTCATCCTCGGGTTTGGTCTTGGGAGAAAAACGGGCTTTGATCTGGCCATCTTTGCCGATGAGAAATTTGGCAAAATTCCATTCAATAGTGCCGCCAAAGTCATGCGCCTTCTTGTCTGTCAGAAAGGTATATAGCGGATGTTGATCCTTGCCATTGACGGAAATTTTTTCAAACATGGGAAAAGTGACGCCGTACGTTGTGGAACAAAAAGTTTGAATTTCTTCATTGGTTCCCGGCTCCTGCTTTAGGAAATTATTCGCCGGAAAACCCAAAATGACAAATCCCTGATCATGATATTTTTCGTAAATACGCTGCAGTCCCTCGTACTGTGGCGTAAAACCGCATTTACTGGCAACGTTAACAATCAACACAACGTTGCCTGCGTAGCTGGACAGATCGACGGGGTCACCGTCGATCGAATTCATCGTAAACGCCAGCGCGCTTTGAACATCGGTTGATTTTTTATCTTTGGCAAATAGTGAAAACATGGCAATTAAGAGTATAAATACAACATATTGCGATTTTCGTAACATATTCCACTCTATTTAGATCGGATCACAAAGAGTAGAACAGCCAAGTTTTCAAATTTATTTCTCCGAACCGTTATTATACTGGGCAGCGGGGTAGGATCCCAGCACTTTGAGCTGCGCGGTAATCTCTTCCAAATGGCGGATGGCATTTTGGCAGCGTTCATCGGCCATGTTGCCGGCAAAATCGAGATAAAAGATGTATTTCCACGGGCTGCCGCGCAGTGGACGGGATTCGATGCGCAGCAAGTCAATGTCGCGCAGGGCAAATACGCTCAGGCTTTTGAACAGCGCGCCGGGGATATTTTTCATCGAAAAGACGATCGAGGTTTTATTCGCCTCACCGAATGTTTTGGCGTGGCGTGACAGCACATAAAAGCGTGTATAATTTTCCGGGATGTCTTCGATCTCGGCCTTGAGCACCTGCATACCGTAATCTTTGGCGGCCCAGCGGCTGGCAATGGCCGCGGCATCGCGCATGTTCTCATCCTTGATCATTTTGACGCTGCCGGCGGTGTCATAACTCGCCACCGCTTCGACATTCTTGAGAGAAAGCAGAAAATTGCGCGATTGTTCCAGCGCCTGCGGATGCGAATAAATAGTGCGAATATCCTCGAGGGCGACACCGGGGTGCGCGATGAGATGCTGCTCGATCCGAAGCGCAATTTCGCCGACGATCACCAGATCATGCATCAGCAACAAATCATAAACGCGATGGATACTGCCGGTCAACGAATTCTCAATCGGAATGACGCCGTAATCAGCCTGTTGAGCAACCACGGTTTCAAAAACATCATCAAAGGCGCGGCAGGAGACGATCTCGACATCCTCGCCAAAAAACTGGCGCGTCGCCATTTCGCTGAACGCATATCGGGCGCCCTGAATAGCAATATGTAAAGGAGCTTGGGACATGTTTTCCTCAACGTTAAAAAAGTATCCAACTATACGACAAGTTCAGGCTTTGCGCGGAATCGGTTTGTTTTTTTTATGAATGAGAGGACTGTTTTCTGCAATGTTCCTCGCCACAATGATCACCGCGTAAAAAACCGGCGCCGCCAGAAATAATCCCCAAAATGAAAAGCCGACAAAACCGGCAGCGGGCAGCACGGCTACCACGGGCAGTGGGATTGTTTTGTCCAAGAGATCCTGATCCTTGACAAAGGTATGATCGACAAACCAGATCGACGCCAGCGCGATGAGCATGCCGCCCAATTGAATGAGAAATAATCCACTCTCGACAAATAACAACGACAGGGCCGCGCCGACAAACAAACCGAGACGAGGGATAAAAGAAAACAGCAGCATAATAAAGGTCATGAGGATAAAATTATCAAACTGCAATAAAAAGGCGGCCAAACACCAGAGCAAACTGTTGATGATCGCCATGCTAAAACTCACGGACAGATAACGCCGCAGTTCCACACTCATTAGCGAGCCGGTGTAGACGACAAATTCAAATATGCGGCCGGGCATGGCTCGGAGCAGAACACGCACGGACGGCGCCACAACAGCAACATGCAAGACCAGCAGAATGGCGGCAATGAGCAACCTCGCATCGGTCAGCCACATTTTCAAAATGGCCTTGAGAACAAAAATGGACAGCAGCAAGCGGAACTCAAATTGGCCAAGGAAATATTCGCCATACGGATTTGAATTGACGCTGGTTGAAATGAGCAAAAACAGCTTTTCATTAAAAATCACCCAGATGCCCGCGAGAATGACGGCGCCAATCCAGATGATCAGTTTGCTTTGCCAACGAGCGCGGCCTGCTGTGGCGTGTGATAAAATCGCAAACAACAGCACGAACCAGCCAAGCGCGAAAAAAACATCCGCATTTAAAATATAAATGAGAAATCCAGCGCCGACCATCATAAAAAGAGTGAGGATAAAAATGATAACGTTTCTTTTGGAGAATTTCACGGGTTACCTCATCAACTCGTCCTTGGCCACCTTTTGGGATAGCTCGTGAAATTCGGTTTGGAAGACATTGAGTTCGTTGTAAAACTTTGTGGTCACATACTTGAGGAATTTTAGCGCGAGTTTGGGATGCGTTTGCTCAAGCTCGGAAAAATCCGTTTTGAACAGCACCAGCGCCTGGGTTTTTTCCATGGCTTTGACGCTATGTTTGCGTGAGGATGACGTCACCAGGGCGGACTCGCCGAAAAATTTACCGGACTGCACAACCTGAATCCGATCGGTGATGTTGCTGCGTCGTTTTTTGTAAATACCGACAGAGCCGGAAAGGATAAAATAAATAGCCGCCGACGGGCTGGCTTCGGCATAAATTTCTTCTTCGGCATCAAAGTGGCGGATATAAATTTTTTTCGCTAATTCGCGCATATCGCCTTCGGTTAAATCATAAAAAAGCGGAAAACGTTTGATGCCGGCGATGATTTTATCATCTTTGGCTTCCCAAAAATTCAAAATTGATTTAAAGGAAAATGTCGCCACGTCTTAACCTCGTTTCAAATTTCAACTCAATGTATTGAAAAAGTCAACCAGAATCAACAAATAACCGATGTGCAAAAGCAGGCCTAACCACCGGTTTTGCAATATCTTTTCTATTGCTTTTCAGGGGGGCAACCATTACATTTATTGGCTTTAGAATTAAAATTATGACTGCAATCAATCGACATATTTATATACTTTTTTGTACTTTACTAATCACATGCACCGTTGCCGCTCAGAATGATAAAGAGCTGGAAACGCTGCAAAAGGAGATTAAAAAGTACGAGCAAGAGCTGTCGCAAAACAAAGCGAAAGAAAAAAGTACGTCAAATTTGCTCGCCAGTTTGGATCGCGAGATTGACGTCACGGCCGGCATGCTGTATAAATTGCAGCAGGATGTGAGTTCCCAGGAAAGCCAGATCAGCTCGCGCACGCAAACTATCGCGCAGCTCGAAGAACAGATTGTTAAATTACGGGAGCTGATCAAAAAGCGTCTGGTCAGTTTTTATAAATACGGCCGGCGAAATGATTATGAAATGCTGCTGACCAGTGGCGTCTGGCAAAAAGGTAATGTCTGGCTCAAGTATCAAAAAATGGTGGCGCACAATGACCGGCGCAATTTTGAGTCATTGGTTACCAAAGTCGAGCAGCTCAAAACCGAACAGCACCAGCTTCGCCGCGATATGGCGACGAAAGAACGTTTGCTGAAAGAAGAGGAAGGCCGGTCGGAGCAGCTCAGGAGCAGCCGTAAAAAGCGACAGAATTATTTGCAGACGATTCAGAAGGATCGTGCTTTTTTAGAGCAGCAGATGCAGGATCTTGAGGCATCGCAAAAAGAAATACGTGGTCTGATCGAAAGTCGCGAAAAAGAACGGGAAGTCAAGCAGCGACAAATTTCGCACAAACAAGCGCAGGTCGTCGCCAAGCCGCCGAGCCGCGATTACAATTTTGCTAGTTTGCGCGGCCGTTTACCGTGGCCGACGCACGGCAACGTCATCAGCCATTTTGGGAAACAGCGGCACCCGACATTAAACACAGTCACGGAAAACCTGGGCATTGAAATTCGGGCGCCACTCGGTACTCCCGTACAATCGGTTGACGCGGGTCAGGTGCAAACCATCACCTGGCAGCGCGGCCGCGGCAACATTATCATCATCAGCCACGATGATGGTTATTACACGGTGTATACTCATCTTGCCGATATTCGAGTCGATTTGATGGATACGATCGAGGCCGGGCAGGTTATCGGCACCGTCGGCGATTCCGGCTCGTTGAATGGCCCGGTGTTGCACTTTCAAATTTGGAAGAACACGGAAAACCTGAATCCGGAAGATTGGTTGAGTTAATCGCTTTTAGGATGTCGCCGCTCGTTTAACGCGGAAGAACTTGGCACAAAGCGAGCGGCCAGAAACTGATAAAATTACGTTTAGAAATTATTGACATGAGCTTTTCGAACGTCATCGCGCAGCACCGCGCCAAAAGTATTTTGATTCGCGCCCTGGAACACAATCGAGTGCCGCATGCCTATTTATTTAACGGCCCGATCGGCGTCGGAAAGGAAGCGCTGGCGCTGGAGATGACCAAAGCGCTGTTTTGCAAAAGCAGCGATGAAAAACCGTGCGACGAATGTTCAAGCTGCAAACGCATCGCCTCTTTTCAACACCCGGATGTGATTTATATCTTTCCATCCTCGACGAAAAAAATTGAAGAGGAACGCGAAATTTTGGACAGCGTTGTGGCTGATCCCTACAAGCGGGAAAAACCGTGGGCCAATCCGGTTATCGGTATTGAGAAAATTCGCGATATTCGGCACATCACGACACTCAAACCTTTGGAAGGCAAACGGGTTGTGGTCATCGCCGAGGCGGATAAAATGACTATACCCGCGGCCAATGCGCTGTTGAAAATATTGGAAGAGCCGCCGGACACCATGCATTTGATTTTGACCGCGTCACAAGTTAGCGGCATGTTGCCGACGATTTTATCGCGCTGCCAGGAGATACGCCTCGGGCCATTGCCGGATACGGATATCGAGTGGGCTCTCATCGAACGCAAAGGTCTGGAGCCGGAGCAGGCGAAACTGATTTCGCGCATCAGCCAGGGCAGTTACAGCCGGGCGTTGGAGTGGCTGGATGAACGATTCGGCGATCTGCGCCAACAGGCCATCGACTATTTACGCATCTGTCTGCGCGATCCGCAGTCGCAACTGGAGCTTGTCGAACAACTGGTGCGCGACAACAATACCAAGTTTATCAAAGATATGCTCAGCCTGATCTTGCTGTGGTTCCGCGATGTGCAAATCCTCATGGAAGAGGGTGACGAATCGTTTCTCATCAACCTGGATCAGATGGAAACGCTGAAAAAATTCGTCAGCGCCTTTGAAGCCATCGAATTTCAAATCGCCTTTTCCGAAATTGAAAAGGCCATTAATCTGATCGAGAGAAATGTTCAGATAAATTTGATCCTCATCGTTTTGATGATCAAACTGCGATCCGCTTTAATATTGAAAGGTCGATAGACATGATGATAGAACTTTTATTCAAAGGCGAACGGAAGGAAATATATCACAATCCACAACAGTTTCCGTTTGTCGTTGGCGATTATGCCATTGCCCACGCCGAAAAAGGCGAAGACCTCGGCGTGGTCAACCAAATCGGTTCTCTGCTCGAGCGAAAAAAAGGCGAGGCGCCGATTCGAAATATTATCCGCAAACCGAGCGCCATCGATCTTGAGCAGTATCGCGATAATCGTCGCCGCGAATTTGACGCATACCAGTTGTGCCGCCGCAAAATCGGCGAGCACAATTTGGATATGAAACTGGTCGATGTCGAATATCAGTTCGACGGCCAGAAAATCACTTTTTATTTCACCGCGGAAAAGCGGGTCGACTTTCGCGAGCTCGTCAAAGATTTGGCCGGCATTTACAAAGTGCGCATCGAGTTACGGCAAATTGGCGTTCGCGACGAGGCCAAACGCATAGGCGGCTTTGGCGCGTGCGGCCGCAAATTATGCTGCTCCTCCTGGTTGAAGGAATTTGACCCCATCACCACCCAGTGCGCCAAGGAGCAGAACCTGCCGTTAAATCCGCAAAAGCTCTCCGGTTTGTGCGGCCGCCTGTTGTGCTGTTTGATGTATGAGCGCGATTTTTACAAGGAGCAGATGAAAAAGATGCCGCCCCTTGCAGCGCAATATAAAACCAAAGACAGCACCGGCCTGGTCATCAGTTTTGATGTGTTCAAGGAAACGGTGACGCTTCGATTTGACAACAGCAGATACGAATCGTTCACGCTCGATCAGTTAAAAGATTTTGATTACATCCCCCCTGCCGAAGACGAGTCGGACGACAACGGATCCGATAAAAACAATAAATCGTCACAAAAAAAACAACGATAGAACAACACCGCGGACAATCGTTGTTTTGACGTTTTGTCTTCACCGTTGTTGTTATGGCTTGATAACTTCCGAATAGAACCATTTGATTGAGGGACACCGCTACTCATGGAAAAAGAAAAAAACTATAAAAGAATTCTCGTCACCAGCGCGCTGCCGTATGCCAATGGTCCGATTCACCTCGGCCACCTGGCCGGCGCCTACCTGCCGGCGGACATTTATGTGCGCTATCAGCGATTAAAAAAACGTGATGTCATTTATATTTGCGGCTCCGATGAACACGGCGTGCCCATCACCATTGCGGCGGAAAAGAAAGGCGTGTCGCCGCAGGATATCGTCGATGAATTTCATGCACGCAACAAGGCCGCGTTCGCCAAATTCGGTATGTCGTTTGATTATTACGGCCGCACCAGCTCGCCGACGCATCACCAAACATCACAGGATATTTTTACCGATTTGAACGATAAAGGCATCTTTAAAAAGAAAACCGAAAAACAGCTTTATGATGCCAAGGCCGAGATGTTTTTGCCCGATCGTTACGTCAAAGGTCAATGCCCGCAGTGCGGTTATCCCGAAGCGTATGGCGACCAGTGCGAAAAATGCGGCACGTCGTTGTCGCCGACGGAATTGATCAATCCGATCAGCGCCTTGACCGGTGAAACGCCGGAACTGAAAGAAACGAAACACTGGTACATTCCTCTTGGCGATTTTCAAAAACAGGTTGAGGAGTGGATCGCCACCAAAACGCACTGGAAACCGAACGTGCTCGGCCAGGTGAAAAGCTGGCTCAATGACGGTCTGGCCGACCGCGCCGTGACGCGCGATTTAAGCTGGGGTGTTGATGTGCCGCTTGCCGAAGCCAAAGGCAAAGTGCTGTATGTCTGGTTTGATGCGCCCATCGGTTACATTTCCGCCACCAAAGAATGGGCCGAGGATAAAGGTGATCCGAATCTGTGGAAAACCTATTGGCAGGATAACGACACCAAACTGGTGCATTTCATCGGCAAAGATAATATCGTCTTCCACTGCATCATGTTCCCGGCCATGTTGATGGCGCACGGTGATTATGTGCTGCCGGAAAATGTGCCGGCCAACGAATTTCTCAATCTTGAAGGCAACAAGCTCTCCACCAGCAAAAATTACGCGGTGTGGCTGGAAGATTATGTGGAGAAATACGAGATTGATCCGCTGCGTTATTACATCGCCACCATTGCGCCGGAAACCAAGGATTCGGATTTTTCCTGGCAGGAATATCTGACGCGCAACAATAGCGAACTGGCGGATATTCTCGGCAATTTCATCAACAGAACGCTGGCGTTTACGGACAAACGATTCGAGGGCAAGGTTCCGCAACGAGGCGAACTTGAGGATATCGACAAAGAAATGCTGAACATCATTGCCGAAGCGCCGGAAAAAGTCGGTGATTTGATCGAAAAAGTTGAATTGCGCAAAGCGCTCACCGCATTCATGGATGTGGCGCGCGCGGCCAATAAATATTTTAATGACACCGAGCCGTGGAAGACCGTCAAGGAAAATCCCGAACGCTGCGCAACCTCTTTGAATATTTGTCTGCACGCCTGCAACACGCTCGCCGTTTTGATGGAACCCGTTTTGCCCTTTTCTGCTGAAAAAGCCTGGGCGATGATGGGACACGACGACAATGTGCACGATCAGCTCTGGGATGATGTAGCAAAAATGGAATTGTCGGCAGGACATACATTAGGCACAACAACCATATTATTCAGGAAAATGGAAGAAAAAGAAATTCAACCCGAAATCGAACGTCTGCAGAAAATTCAGCAGAAATTAAACACCGCAGCGCCGGTGGAGGAACCGAAGGAAAAAGAAACGCCCAAAATCACTTTTGATGATTTGGCCAAAGTGCAATTGCGCGTCGCCAAAATTCTGCAAGCCGAACCGGTTCCCAAAACAGACAAGCTGTTAAAATTGCAGATTCAAATCGGCGCAGAACAACGACAGATTGTTGCCGGCATTGCGCTCAAATATTCACCGGATGAGTTGATCGGCAAAAAGATCATCGTGGTGGCCAACTTGCAGCCGGCGACCATCCGCGGCATCGAATCCAACGGCATGCTGCTGGCCGCTGAAGACGATGACGGTAATTTTAGTTTGCTCGGCCTGGACAAGGATGTGAACGACGGCGCCTGCATTCGCTAATCCTTCAAGATATTTGACAGGATTTACGGGCGGATCAGGATAGTCTCAAGATTAATTCGTCACCAGAACACAAAGCGCACAGAGATGATTTGATTTGATTTGATTTGATCAGCTTAATTTACTCTGTGACCTTTGTGTCCCGGCGACAATTTTTTCAAAACAATCATCCTG